>CAHJXF010000036.1 GCA_903644065.1 Betaproteobacteria bacterium | reverse complement strand
CCGGGCCACGTCGGCGGCGTCGCTCGCGTCGCCACCCTGGCGGCGGTGGTCCGCCAGCAGCGCCGGGCCGGACAGGTAGGTCTCGATGCAGCCGCTGCGTCCGCAGTAGCAGCGCGGCGGCGGCAGGTCGTCGGCCTCGATCCGCGGCAACGCGTTGTGACCCCACTCGCCGGCGATGGCGTTGCGACCGGCCCACACCCGCCCGTCGACCACGATGCCGCCGCCGACGCCCGTGCCGAGGATGACGCCGAAGACCAGGCGATGACCGGCGCCGGCGCCGTCGCTCGCTTCGGACAGCGCGAAGCAGTCGGCGTCGTTGGCGACGCGCACCGTCCGGCCCAGGCGCCTCGACAGGTCGTCGACGAAAGGTCGACCGTTGAGCCAGGTCGAGTTGGCGTTCTTGACGAGGCCGGTCTCGAGCGACACGGCCCCGGGCATCGACACGCCGACGGACGCCGATCCGATCGGGCCCAGTCGCCGCTCGCCGTGCCGGACCAGGTCGGCGATGGCATCCAGCGACCCCTGGTAGTCGCGCGGCGTCGCGATGCGCTCGCGCAGCGAAGGGTTGCCGGCCTCGTCGAGCGCGATCAGCTCGATCTTGGTGCCGCCGAGATCGATGCCGATCCGCATGGCGTGCCCGTCCGCAATGAGGGTGGCGCGGCGCCGGGCGACGCCCCGCGTTGACCGACCCGTCGACGCTGCCTATCGTAAGGCAGGGTCCGACCGACCGGATCGTCCGGACCGGGTCGTCGGCCGACATCGCGCCGTATCCGCCGGGCCGTCGCGGACCGGACCCGACGCATCGATCACGAGGAGCAGGCCCATGCAGTCGCTGGATCCCGAGCGCGATCTCGTCTTGACCCGGACCGCCGACGTTCCGCCGTCGTTCGTGTGGGAATGCTGGACCCGCCCCGACCTGCTCGTGCGCTGGTTCTGCCCGGCGCCGTGGCAGACGGTCGAGGCCGAGATCGACCTGCGGCCGGGTGGCGTCTTCCGCACGGTGATGCGCGCGCCCGACGGACGAACGTGGTCCAACGTCGGCTGCTACCTCGCCATCGTGCCCGGCGAGCGCCTGGTCTGGACCGGCGCGCTCGGACCGGGCTTCCGGCCGCACGATGCCGGGCCGGAGGTCCCGTTCGTCATGACCGCGATCATCGACATCGCGCCGCATGGTGCGGGCGGCTGCGCGTACACCGCGACCGTCCTGCACGCCGACGCCGCCAGTCGCGCTCGACACGAGGCGATGGGTTTCCATCCCGGGTGGAACGCGGCGTTCGATCAACTGCTGGCGATGGCGCCGACCGGCAGCTGAAGCGCGGCGCGCGACCGCCCGTCACCGGCCGAAACGCGCCGGCTGCGCGGGACGTGCGGACGTGCGAACGCGCGGACGTGCGGAGGGCTGGCGAAGCGGAAGCCGGACGTCGATCGGCGCGGATGCTTGCCCGCGCCAGGACATGCCGGTGATTCGCTTCACTCCATCCCACGGCGCATCGTGCGGCGGCGCCCCCGTCATTCCGTCGGGCGCGGCGCATCGTCGTCGATGCGATACGGGTCGACGATGCCGAAGCCGGCCAGCACCGACCGTTCGATCGCTTCCATCGCATCGGCGTCCCGTTCGTTCTCGTGATCGTGTCCGCACGCGTGCAGCGTGCCGTGCACGAGCAGATGCGCGCCGTGCACGTCGACCGTCTTGCGCTGCGCCGCGGCCTCGGCCTCGACGACCGGCAGGCAGATCACGATGTCCGCGTCCGCCGCTTCTGGAGCGGCCGGATAGGCGAACGTCAGCACGTTGGTCGCATGGTCCGTGCCGCGAAACCGGCGGTTGAGCGCGCGCCCTTCGTCCTCGTCGACGAAGCGGACGGTCAAGCGGGCGGACGGGACGTCGATGGCCCGCAACGTGGCGTGGACCCAGCGCCGGATGCGGTTACGCGCCGGTGCGGGCCGCCCGCTCGCGTACTGCACCGACAGGCTCAGGGTCGGCGCCGCCGCGCGCCGCATCACGTCGCCGCGGGAGCCGCGCCGTGATGCGCTTCGTAGGCCTCGACGATGCGTGCGACCAGCGGATGCCGGACCACGTCGGCGCTGGTGAAGCGCGTGAAGCCGATGCCGCGCACGTCGGCGAGGATCAGGCTGGCCTCCACGAGGCCGCTCTTCTGGTGGCGCGGCAGGTCCACCTGCGTCGTGTCGCCGGTGATCACCGCGCGACTGCCGAAGCCGATGCGCGTGAGGAACATCTTGATCTGCTCGGGTGTGGTGTTCTGCGCCTCGTCGAGGATGATGAACGCGTTGTTGAGCGTGCGGCCGCGCATGTAGGCGAGCGGCGCGATCTCGATGGCCTGTTTCTCGAACAACTTCTGCGTGCGGTCGAAACCGAGCAGGTCGTACAACGCGTCGTAGAGCGGCCGCAGGTACGGATCGATCTTCTGCGCGAGGTCGCCCGGCAGGAAGCCCAGGCGCTCGCCGGCTTCGACCGCCGGCCGGGTCAGCACGATGCGCTGCACGACGTCGCGTTCCAGCGCGTCGACCGCGGTGGCCACCGCGAGGTAGGTCTTGCCGGTTCCGGCCGGGCCGATGCCGAACGTGATGTCGTGCGCGGCGATGGTGTTCAGATAGGCGCGCTGGTTGGGGGTGCGACCGTGCAGGTCGGTGCGGCGGGTCCGCAGGCCAGCGCTGCCCGGTCCGATCCCGGCCTCCGCATCGTTGGCGGCGGCGCTCGCGCGCGGCGACTTCTTCAGCTCGACCAGTCCGAGCTGCACATCCTGAACCGACAGCGGCTGGCCGCTCAGCGTGGCGAAGTAATCGAGTGCGCCGCGGGCCTGCTCGCGCCCCTTGCCGCCGTGCGAGCCGCTGATCGCGAAGCGGGCGCCGCGTCGCTTGATCGACACGTCGAACGCCGATTCGATCTGCCGCAGGTTCTCGTCGAGCACGCCGCAGAGGTTGGCGAGTCGTGCATTGTCGAGATCGGCGAGGTAGTCGATGGTGCGATCCTTCAGGCGAGCGGCGCGAGGTTCGGTGCGATGGTCAGGCGGCCACCGGCAACGCGCGAACCGGCCCGGGCAGGACGCCGCGCAGCGAATGCGTGTTGGCCGACACGATGTCCATATCGATCAGCGCGCCGACTTCGGCGGCACCCGCGAAGTTGACGACGCGATTGTTGTCGGTGCGGCCCATCATCTCCCGAGCGTCCCTGCGCGCCGCCCCTTCGACCAGGACGCGCTGCCGCGTGCCGACCATCGCCTGGCCGATGCGCTGCTCGTTGGCGTCGATGGCCTGCTGCACGCGCTTCAGTCGGGCGAGCTTGGTGGCCGCGTCGAGTTCGTCGGGCAGCGACGCGGCCGGCGTGCCCGGCCGGGCGCTGTAGACGAACGAGAACGATGCGTCGAAGCCCACGTCGTCGATCAGCTTCATCGTGGCCTCGAAGTCGGCGTCGGTCTCTCCCGGAAAACCGACGATCAGGTCGGTGGACAGCGACAGGTCGGGCCGCACGCGGCGCAGACGCCGCACGATCGACTTGTACTCCAGCACCGAGTAGCCGCGCTTCATCGCCATCAGGACGCGGTCCGAACCGGACTGCACCGGCAGGTGCAGGTGCGACACGAGCTCGGGGATGCGCGCGTAGGCGTCGATCAGTCGCTGCGTGAACTCCTTCGGATGCGAGGTCGTGTAGCGGATGCGCTCGATGCCGGGCAGTTCGGCGACGTATTCCAGCAACGTCGCGAAGTCGGCGCAGTCCGCGCTGTCGACCGCGTCGGGCATCGGCGCCGAGTAGGCGTTAACGTTCTGCCCCAGCAGCGTGACCTCGCGCACGCCCTGGGCGGCGAGGCCGGCGATCTCGACCAGCACGTCGTCGAAGCCGCGCGACACCTCCTCGCCGCGGGTGTACGGCACGACGCAGAAGCTGCAGTATTTCGAGCAGCCTTCCATGATCGACACGAACGCGGTCGCGCCGTCGGCGATGGCCGGCGGCAGATGGTCGAACTTCTCGATCTCCGGGAAGCGGATGTCGACCTGCGGCCGACCGCTCGCACGGCGCGCCTCGATCAGTGCCGGCAGGCGATGCAGCGTCTGCGGACCGAAGACGACATCGACGTACGGCGCGCGCTTCGTGATGGCCGCGCCCTCCTGGCTGGCGACACAACCGCCGACGCCGATGACCAGATCCGGTCGCGCCAGCTTCAGCGCCTTCACCCGGCCCAGATCGGAAAACACCTTCTCCTGTGCCTTCTCGCGCACCGAGCAGGTGTTGAACAGGATCACGTCGGCGTCTTCGGGGCGATCGGTGCGGACCATCGCGTCGCCGTGCTCGAGAGACGACTGTCCCAGCACGTCGGCCATCTTGTCCGAGTCGTACTCGTTCATCTGGCAGCCGAACGTCTTGATGTAGAGCTTCTTCATCGCGTCTTGCGGTCAACGCGTCGGCAGGCTCGAAGCCGGCTCGGACTGCGGCTCGCTCTTCCAGAACTGCCACCACGGGCGCACGACGATCTCGTCGTCGGCCAATAGCCATACGCGACGCACGTCGCCGTTGAGATCGACCTGCACGCGAGCGACGACCGGCGTCGGCAAGGCGCCCCGCACTAGGGTCGCGTTGGTGGGCGTGTAGATCAACACGCCGGGCGCGAGGTGCAGCGACCGGCCGTCGGCCACGATCGCGTCGTCGGCGGCCTGCGTGATCCGCACCTGGCGGGAGTTCTGCGGAAAGGTGCGGGCGGCGTCGGCCGGCGTGCTCGCCGCGAGCGACACCAGCAGCGCGAACGCCATCAGGCCGATCGGACGAATGAGGATAGACCGCATGGGATCCGGTTCGAAATGCGACGGGTCGCGATCTTAACAGCGATCGACGGACCCGTCGAAGGTCCGTGGAGCGTCGAATAACCTTACGGCGTTACCTCAGTCGTTACCTTGCCGTTACACTGACAACTCATTGAATGAGAAAGATTTATTGGCGGATCATCGATTTGGCCTGCTTCCTGCATAGCTGCTTCCGGCAACACAACTACAGGGGAAAGACCACATGAAAATCCAGACCAGATTCACGCAGGCCCTGCTCGCCGCAGGCATCCTGTCCTTCGCTGGCGCGTCCGAGGCTTCGCTGACGACGTTCCAGACGTTCACCGGCAATGTCGGCTACTCGTCCGACGGTTTCGGCTCGGCGTCGCAAGCGGGCGTCATCTCGGCTTCCGTCCCGGTCGGCTCGACCGTGCTCGGCGCCTACCTCTACACCAGCACGTACGGTCAGATCGGGCTCTCGGGAATCGGCAGCACCCTGAACGGCACGACGGTTTCCTACGGCGCATTGCCGGCGCACACCGCCGGCTTTGCGCTGCAGGCGGGCCGTGCGGACGTCACCAGCATCGTCGCGCCGATCATCAACGGCGGTGCCGGCGGCATCTACGACTTCCGCATCACGGAGGCGAGCTCGGCCCAGGACGGCGAAGCGCTGGTGGTCGTGTACAGCAACGCCGCGCTCGGCATCGCGACGTTCGCGATCCTCGACGGTTTCTCGGCGTCCGCCGGCGACACCAGCACAGTCAATTTCGCGACGCCGCTGAACACGCTGGCACCGGGCTTCTTCGCGCAGATGTTCATCGGCGACGGTTTCAGCTTCGGCAACGACATGAGCACCGTGCAGTCCTCGACGATCTCGGTCAACGGCACGGTGATCACCAACCGTGCCGGCGGCTACGACGACGGTGAAGGGCGCGATGGCGGCCTGATCACCGTCGGCGGCTTCGACGACCCGTTCTCGCCGTACCTGCCGCTGTACAGCCAGGATCACGAGAAGTACGACCTGGCACCGTACGTCGCCGACGGCAGCTCGTCGATCGTGGTCAACACCAACAATCCGTCCAGCGACGACAACATCTTCCTGGCCGGCTTCTATGTGTCCGGTATCGCTGGCGTCAACGCGCCGCCGCCCCCGACCTCGGGCCCCTCGGTCCCCGAGCCTGCGACCATCGGCCTCGCCGGCCTGGGCCTCACCGCCCTGGCGCTGGCACGACGCAAGCGGAAGTGACGGCAGCCCGGCCGGTTCGTCCGGCCGGTGTCGAGACAGCGTAGCGAGACGCCGTTTTTCGTTCGACGCATGAAGCCGCCTCGATCGCTAACGTCGTCGACGCCTACAGGCGGGCCGGACGGTTTTGCAGGGTCAGGCGGACAAACGAACGATCGGCTTCGGCGCAAGGCTGATGGGGTCGGCGCCTCGACATATGCAAATTGAGGGTCCATCAACGACTGGAGACCCGGCATGCAAAATTCCCTGTTGATCATCGCTCTCGCCGTCAGCACGCTGACGATCGTCATCGCGTATCTGATCATCGAGCGCGTCGGGCTGTCGAAAGCGAAGGACGAGCATCACCATTCGGAAGTCACGAAGGGTTCTCCCGAACTGCGCAACGGTTGAAGGTCGAGCCGGCCGAGCCATCCGGTGCCGGCGTTCAACAGAGCGTCGTCATGCGGAACGGCGTCTACCGCTCGACCCTGAATGTCGACGGAGTGGTCGCCTACGGCTGGCTGGACATGGCCGACAACAATGGCGCCGGAACCGACGGTGTGTTCCGGTTCGAAGTTCACATCAGCGGCAGCGGCAACGACCTCGGTGGGGTCGTCAACGTTTTGATGGACGGAGACGGGGCCGAGGCGAAGCGCCTGCCGGCCCATTTCTCGCTCGCAGTCTCCGGATCGGGGGCACCCGACGCCTTCAATCTCATCGGCGCGGGTCCCAATGGCATCCTGGTCGAAATCGACGGCGGCTGGTGGTCCGCCTGATGAGGCGGCCGCGATGCGCGAGAGCGTTGGAGGGCGCCTATCGGCGAGGTGGTGCGAGGGTAGCTGGACCGCCTGGTCGCAAGCTTCTACGCTACGTCGATGGCAGGCGTGGCCACAACGGTGTTGTTGAGCTTGAGCTCACCGCGCTCGTGCGCGGCGATCTCGTCGACGGGGCGGATGGTCGTTCCAGCGTTCATGTCGATGGGATGACACGTGAACATCGGCGAGGTCGACGGGGTTAGCAGGGGTGATGAGTGGCCGAAAATCCAGAGCCACTTGTGGCTCTCCCTGGGGTAAGGCCATGCCGATCCGCGGATCGACGAACTTGAACATCTTGCGGACGGCCGCGCGCTCGACTGTGGAGCGCCGGCGCCGGCACCGTCGCGACCGATTCGACGTCGACGTCGACGAGGTAGACCCTGTCGCCGTCGTCGCGCACCAGGTAGATCACTCGGCTGCGAGAAGCGCTGGTCGGCCCTGCCCGTACCGATGCTCAGGGTGTCGCCGTGCAGGAACACACCGCTGCCCACGGAGATGAACCTCCCGGCCCGGCCTGCCCTTCGTCCGGCTCTAGCCGGGCATCTGCCAAAGCCGCAGGGTTTTGTCTTGTCCGCTCGAAGCGAGGAGAGTGCCTGTCGAATTGAGAGACAGCCACAAGACGCTTCCCTCGTGACCGGTCAGTGCCTGACGCAGCCTGCCTGACGGCGAATCCCAAAGGAAGATCGTGCCGTCGGGGGAGCCGCACAGCAGTGTCTGCCCGTCCGCCGTGAACACGGCGTTGGACCAGGAAGCGTCGACAATCGCACTTTTGCCGCGCTGGGGAGGCGTCACGATGTTGCCTTGAGTGTCGAGGGAGAGAACACGCTCGCGCGCAGGAAAGGCGTACAAGCCGACCTCCCAATCGGCGAAGGCAAAGAAACGGCCATCTGGACTGAAGGCCGCAGGGGAAAGAACATCTGCCGGAAAGCGCAGCGTCCATTCCGGGCGAGGTCTCAGCTCCGTCTCCAGCTCACAGAATTTTAGCGCCGAGCCGCCCTGCCAGGAGCAGGTTGCGAGGAGCGTCCTGCCGTCTGGATGAAAAGCAAGAGAAGATGTGCGTTCGCCCAGTGCGAACAAGGACCCGTTATCGGAATCGACCTTCGTGATGGACTCAAACTCGGCATTCTTTGCGTGTAATCCAATGACATGCAATTCCTCTTCATCGCCTGCCGCCAGCAGTCGTGCGCCGTCCGGCGAGAAGGCCACCGTCGTGAACGAGCCGTCCTCGAGTTCGAAGGTCCATTCCAACGCTCCTTCCGGCAGTCGCCACAAGCGCAGCGGACCTCGGCCCGCCGCTGCCACTCGTGTTCCCGCTTGATTCACCGCAATCTGGAAAATGCGTGTCGTGTCGGCAGCGAAAGACGAAACGAAATCGAGCGCTCCGGTGTAACGCCACCTGGAAATGTCCCCGTTGTTGGTGCCGCCAAGCAGTGTCAGTGTGTCCGTCAGGAAATGAAGGCAGTTGACTTCGTGTTCGACCGGAGCTCGACAGAGCGCGACGGCCTGCCGGCTCGCCCTACCCGGCAGAAAATCCCGGACAATGTCCTGGACGGTTTGCGGCTCGACTTGCCCGCCGATTGCAAACCCCGCATTGATGACGATGCCGGCACCCGAAGGCATATGCGTCAAGACCCAGGCGGCTGCAACTTGAAGGCAGTAGGAAGCCGTACCGGCGACGGAGCCGGCCCGCTTCTGAGTCGTATAGACGGCAAGATAGTCCGTGCCGTTCCGGGTAAGGAGGACGGGACTCAAGCCGGCGCCGTCGGCCTGGACAGGGGTACCGCTCGACAGGAACAAAGGCATTTCAATCAGGACGCGAAGGAAAGCTTCTGTCGAAATGCTTCCGTCACGCGCAGCGACGAGGGCTTCTTCCAAAGTATTTCGAGGGATCTCTGTTGTTTCCACTCTTGCCGCCCCTTCGGGTATCAGGCCGCATCTTACGAGTCGCATTTCGATGGTCAGGCTCGCGAATCCTTAGGGCCCGTCTCGAGCATCTCGAGCATCGACGCGGTGACGCTCTCGTACGCGTCGACACGTAGCGCAGCGGTGGGCGTGGTGTGGGCCTTGCTGCATTTCCTCGAAGGGTTGGGTGCGGATGCACCCGACGCCCCTCGGCGAGTCCGCGGGTAGCAGAAGACAAGCGCCGGAGAGTCGGAGGGCCCGAGGCAGGCGTGCAACGCAATCTCTCGGACGATGGCGACGGATCGCGATCCGCCGGACGGAAGAAATGCTCTCAGGCAAGGAGCGCGGAAGTCAACCCGGAGCCGTGGCGCTGGCTGCCGTGCTGAGCCTTTTCGGCGCCAAGCAAGGCGCCGGGATCTGAGCATGGGTCCTCACTGGGTACACCGGCGCTTCGTGGACTTCCGGATCGACTCTCACTCGAGACGTTCGCCGTGCGACCGACGTGAAGCACGAGCCAGCGGTGATCCGGACGATGTTGACGATCCGAGACATGCAGATCCGGCGCGAGGAGCGCGGTTGACCCTTCGTTGGCACCAGCCCAACAAAAAGGGCCGAGCATCGCTGCTCGGCCCTCGTGTTTGTTGGTGGCGGATCAGGGACTCGAACCCCGGACCTGCGGATTATGATTCCGTCGCTCTAACCGACTGAGCTAATCCGCCACGCGAACCGCGAATTATGGCGACGATGCGGGGGGTCGTCAAACCCGTCGGCTCTTGCGTTGCAGGTCTCCCAGACGGTGTCGACGCCCGAAACGAAGAAGCCCCGCCGGAGCGGGGCTTCGATCGATTCGACGACGACTCAGTTCGAATAGATGTCGACGTCCTTCGTCTCGCGAACGAACAACGTGCCGATGACCAGCGTGATGACGGCGATCACGATCGGATACCAGAGGCCGGAGTAGATGTTGCCCTTGTATGCCACCAGCGCGAACGCGATCGGCGGCAGGAACCCGCCGAACCAGCCATTGCCGATGTGGTACGGCAACGACATCGACGTGTAGCGGATGCGCGTGGGGAACAGTTCCACCAGCATGGCGGCGATCGGGCCGTAGACCATCGTCACGTAGATCACGAGGACCGACAGCAGCAGCCAGAGCATCACCTTGTTCATCGCCGCGTCGTCCGCCTTCGCGGGATAGCCGGCCGCCTTGATCTCGGTGCTCATCGCCTTGCCGAAGTCCGCCGCCTGCGTCTTGAACGCTGCCGCTTCGAGCGGACCGCCCTCGAAGCTGTTGATCGTCTTGTCGCCGATCCTGACCTGCGCCACCGAGCCGACCGGCGCCGGAACGATCGTGTACGACACCGACGCCTTGGCGAGGATCGACGTGGCCAGGTCGCACGAGTCGGAGTAGGTCGGCTTGCCCGGCTTGGCGAACGCCTCGAACTGGAAGTGACAGCTTTCCGGATCGGCGACGACGGTCACCGGCGACTTCTCCTGAGCCGACTCGAGCGCCGGGTTGGCGTAGTGCGTGATCTGGCCGAACAGCGGGAAGTAGGTCAGCGCCGCGAGCAGGCAACCGGCCATGATGATGGGCTTCCGGCCGATGCGGTCGGACAGCGTGCCGAAGATGACGAAGAACGGCGTGCCGGTCAGCAGCGCCGCGGCGATCAGGTAGTTGGCCGTGGTGTTGTCGACCTTCAACGTCTGGGTCAGGAAGAACAGCGAATAGAACTGTCCCGTGTACCAGACGACGGCCTGTCCGGCCGTGAGGCCGAGCAACGCGAGGATGACGACCCGCAGGTTCTTCCAGGTACCGAACGCCTCGGTCAGCGGCGCCTTCGACAGCTTGCCTTCCGACTTCATCTTGCGGAACGCCGGCGACTCGTTGAGCGACAGGCGGATCCACACCGAAACGGCCAGCAGGATGATCGACACGGCGAACGGGATGCGCCAGCCCCAGTCGGCGAAAACCGGCTCGGTCAGCACGTTGCGAGTGACGACGATGACGATCAGCGACAGGAACAGGCCGAGCGTGGCGGTGGTCTGGATCCAGCTCGTGTACGCCCCGCGCTTGCCCTGCGGCGCGTGCTCGGCCACGTAGGTGGCGGCGCCGCCGTACTCGCCGCCCAGCGCCAGCCCCTGCACCAGGCGGAGCGCGATCAGGATCACCGGCGCGGCGATGCCGATCGAGTTGTAGCCCGGCAGGATGCCGACGATGAACGTCGAGAAACCCATCAGCAGGATGGTGATCAGGAACGTGTACTTGCGACCCACCAGATCGCCCAGCCGGCCGAAGACGATGGCGCCGAACGGGCGGACCGCGAAACCGGCCGAGAACGCCAGCAGCGCGAACAGGAACTGCGAGGTTTCGTTCAGGCCGGAGAAGAACTGCTTGCCGATGATCGCGGCGAGCGATCCGTACAGATAGAAGTCGTACCACTCGAAGACCGTGCCGAGGGACGAAGCGAAGATGACCTTGCGTTCCTCGCCCGTCATCGGCGCTGCCACGGGGTACGCCGCGATGTTTGCCGCCATGAATCCTCCAGAGGGATGCCGCTCTTGCGATAGGACTGGTCGATCGCGGGAAAGCATATCTTGCGAGGCGGTGAAAAACCACGATTTGTCGGTGGAACGGTGCCGTTGCGGCGCTGTGTGCCGCCCGGCGGCACCATTAGTGCGGGAAAACCCGTAAAAAGCAGTTGTTTATTCGTCAATATCCCCATCTTCGGAGCTGGAGGGAAAGGCCGACGAAGGCTGTCGGCTGGCGCCGGCAGGGTGCCGAGGCGGGCCGGTCCACGCTGCAAGCGAGCGACGGGAGCCCCCTCGAGACGACGCTTCATCCAGGTGGTGGATGCGGCTTGGCCGCGGGGCCGGTAAGGTATATTCGTCGGCTTCCCGCCAGTGGCTGGGCGCAGCGGCCGGACGCAGCTGTCGAACCTTCGGCAGCGACCGCAGTTCCTCCTTTTTTCGACACCGGCCGGTTGCTCGCGCAGTCCGAGCCGGGCGTCATCCGTTGCAGACGGCGCCGGAACGGCGCTTCATCGAGCGTCACCTGACGAGGATTCCATGGAAGAAAGAACGGCCAAAGGCGTGGCAGCGGACAAGGGCGCCGGCAGCGACAAGAGCAAGGCCCTGGCCGCCGCCCTGTCGCAGATCGAGAAGCAGTTCGGCAAGGGCTCGATCATGCGGCTCGGCGCCGGCGAGGTCATGGACGACATCGAGGTCGTGTCGACCGGCTCGCTCGGTCTCGACATCGCGCTCGGCATCGGTGGCCTGCCGCGCGGGCGGGTGGTCGAGATCTACGGTCCCGAATCGTCGGGCAAGACGACGTTGACGCTGCAGGTCATCGCGGAGATGCAGAAGCTCGGCGGCACCGCGGCCTTCATCGACGCCGAACACGCGCTCGATCCGCAATATGCGCAGAAGCTCGGCGTGGAACTGACCGACCTGCTGATCTCGCAGCCGGACACCGGCGAGCAGGCGCTCGAGATCTGCGACGCGCTGGTGCGCTCGGGTTCCGTCGACCTGATCGTCATCGATTCGGTCGCGGCACTGACGCCGAAGGCCGAGATCGAGGGGGAGATGGGCGACTCGCTGCCGGGGCTACAGGCCCGCCTGATGAGCCAGGCGCTGCGCAAGCTGACCGGTTCCATCAAGCGGACCAATACGCTGGTCATCTTCATCAACCAGATCCGCATGAAGATCGGCGTGATGTTCGGCAACCCCGAAACCACCACCGGCGGCAACGCGCTCAAGTTCTACGCGTCGGTTCGCCTCGACATCCGGCGCACCGGTTCGATCAAGAAGGGCGAAGAGGTGATCGGTTCGGAGACCAAGGTCAAGGTGGTCAAGAACAAGGTGGCCCCGCCGTTCAAGGTCGCTCAGTTCGACATCCTCTACGGCGAAGGCATCTCGCGCGAAGGCGAGGTCATCGACCTCGGCGCCGAGCTCAACATCGTCGACAAGTCCGGCAGCTGGTACAGCTACGGCGGCGATCGCATCGGCCAGGGCAAGGACAACGCACGCGAGTATCTGCGAGGCAATCCCGAAGTGGCGCTCGAGATCGAGAACAAGGTGCGCGAATCGAAGGGCGTGGCTGCCCGCGGCGCCGTGGCGGACGTCACGGCCTGAGTCGGCACGGGACCGGTCGTTCGGCGCTCGTCGTCGACGGGTGGAGGCCGATGCTCGGGACGGACGGGGCCGTAATACGCAGGCGTTGGGTGACGATCGGTCGATCGTGTCTTTGCCGCCGCCTGGTCACTCGACCGTCGCCCGCACGGCGTCGGCGCGCTTGAGGTCGGCGCACGTGGCATCGGCGCACTCGGTGTCGGCGTACTCGGTGTCGGCGTACTCGGCATCGGCGCACTCGGTGTCGGCGCACACGGTCAGCGGCACGCCGGTCCTCGATCGATGAACCGGCCCGCGCGTACGCCCGGCCCGAGCCTGATGGCGCGCGCGATCGGCTTGCTGTCCCGTCGTGAGCACAGCCGGGTCGAACTCGCGCGAAAGGTGCAGCGAAAGCTCGGTCCCGACGAGACCGTCGCGGACGTCGAGCGCGTCCTCGATCGGTTGCAGCAGCAGAACCTCCTGTCCGATGCCCGCTTCGCTGCGTCGCTGGTCCGCCAGCGGTCGGTCCGCTACGGAGATCGCCGACTGGTGCGGGACTTGCGCGAGCGCGGCGTCGCCGGCGAGGAGACGGCGACGGCCATGGCGACGCTCGTCGGCACCGAAGCCGAACGCGCGCTCGGCGCCTGGTCACGTCGCTTCGACGCGTTGCCGGCGAACGCCGCCGAGCGCGGACGACAAGGGCGCTTCCTCGAAGCGCGCGGTTTCTCGATGGAAGTCATCGTCCGGGTGCTCGCCGGCAAGGTCGACGCCGACGGCGATCGTTAGGACCGCCGACGTGGTCGATGCCGACCTCGGGGCGAGCGGTCCGCCGATGTGCAGGAGCCGGGCCGACGCCGACCGTCGACGCCTGGTCCTGTCGCACGAGCTCCTCGATCCGCGGTCGTCTCGCGTCGTCGCTCCGCCGACCGGGGTGGGCGGGGCGCCGGTCACACGTCGTCGATTGACGGCTGGTACCGCTTCGGTCACCGACCGCGGCAATGGTTGCGACCGGCCACGTCGAGCCGGATCGCCGATCCCTTCTCCGCAGCGTACCCCGTCACCAGGCGCGGACTCCGTCTCCGCGGCAAGTCGCGACTCTGCGCGCGGGTCGAGCCGACGCGACCGGCGCGGCACGGGCCCGTCGGAGGCGGAGCGCTTCACTCGTCGTCGCGTGCGGTTCGAGCGGTGAACCAGATCCGCGACGAAGCTTCGTTCCCGGCGCCTGTACCGGATTGGTGCGCCGTCATGCGGATGCGTATCGAGCGGTGCGCGATCAGCGCCCGGGCGCGGGTCTCCACCGCCCGGCTCGCGCTCGCCGATGGCTGGCACGGCTCGTGCATCGCGTGGCAATCACCCTCGTGGAGTTCGACATGCATGAACGACTCGCGGCTCTCGCGCGGCTGTTGACCGGCGTCCTGCTGGCGATCGGCCTCGCGGTCGCGCACGCCGACGGGCTCGACGCGATCCGGAAGAACGGTGTCCTGCGAGTCGCCGTGCCGCAGGACTTTCCGCCGTTCGGCACCGTCGGCCCCGACTTGAAGCCGCGCGGCTACGACATCGACACCGCCGCCCTGCTGGCCAGGGAGATGGGCGTCCGGCTCGAGCTGGTGCCCGTCACGAGCACCAACCGCATTCCGTTCCTGACGACCGGCAAGGTCGACCTCGTCGTCTCGAGCCTCGGCAAGAACCCCGACCGCGAGAAGGTCATCGACTTCTCGACGGCCTATGCGCCGTTCTTCAACGGCGTCTTCGGCCCGGCGGACCTCGCGGTGTCGAAGGCCGGCGACCTGACCGGCAAGGTCGTCGGCGTCACGCGCGGCTCGGTCGAAGACCTGGAGCTGACGAAGATCGCGCCCGCCACCGCGACCATCAAGCGCTTCGAGGACAACAACTCGACGATCCAGGCCTACCTGACCGGTCAGGTCGCGCTGATCGCGACCGGCAACGTGGTCGCCGCCTCGGTCAACGAGCGCACGCGACTGCGTCGGCTCGATA
The DNA here is from genome assembly GCA_903644065.1 of Betaproteobacteria bacterium. Taxonomy (GTDB): domain Bacteria; phylum Pseudomonadota; class Gammaproteobacteria; order Burkholderiales; family Burkholderiaceae_D; genus CAHJXF01. The sequence goes on along the minus strand of CAHJXF010000036.1, from coordinate 2,980 downwards.
CGCGTTTCCTGATCAAGGATTCGCCCTGCTTCATCGGCATGAACAAGAGCGAGCCGGCGCTGATGGCGGAAGTCAATCGCATCATCGCGAAATCGAAGAAGGACGGCGCGCTCGACGACATCTCGAAGAAGTGGCTGCAGGCGCCGTTGCCGGCCACGTTGTGAGCGACGCGGGTCGCGGGCCGTGAGCGGGGTGCCGGTCGTGTCGCCGCGTCGACGCCTACCGGTCGTCGCGGCCACCGAGCCACGCCGTAGATTGGCGTCGACGAGCGCCGCTTCGATGCCCGCCTGCGGATCGGCCCGATGAACTACCGCTTCGATTTCACGGCGATCCTCGACTACCTGCCGCTGCTCGGGCGGGGCGTGCTGTTCACGCTGGCGCTGACGGCGTTCGGTGCGGTCTCGGGCGTCGCGATCGGCATCGTCGGCTCGGTCTGCCGCGCGTGGAAGCTGAAGCCGTTCGACTGGTTCTTCGCGACCTACGTCGAGGCGATCCGCAACACGCCGTTCCTGGTGCAGCTGTTCTTCATCTTCTTCGGCCTGCCCGGCCTCGGCATCAAGCTCGACGACTGGCAGGCCGCGTCGCTGACGATGACGATCAACCTCGGCGCCTATTGCACGGAGATCATCCGCTCGGGCGTGCAGGCCACGCCGCGCGGACAGATCGAGGCCGCCGAGGCCCTGGCGATGACGCGCGGCCAGGTCTTTCGCCACGTCGTGCTGCGACCGGCGCTGCAGAGAGTGTGGCCGTCGATCGCGAGCCAGGTGGTCATCGTCATGCTCGGCTCGTCGGTGTGCTCGCAGATCGGCGCCGAGGAGCTGACCTTCGCCGCCAACTTCATCCAGTCGCGCAACTTCCGCGCCTTCGAGACCTACTTCGTCACGGCGGCGATCTACCTCGCCATCGCCGTCGTGCTGCGACAGGCGTTGCTGCGCGCCGGACAGCGCTTCATCGTCGGGCGCCCGCGGTGAGGCGAGGCAGGAATCCCGGCGCAACAGCGGCGCGGCCGGATCGCGGCCGGCCCGTGCACGCCACGGGTGGCCGCCGCCGTCCCGTCGTACGACACGGTCGACGCTGAAGCGAGCGCCCGACGACGCGTCATGGACGAGTTCTCGACCTGGGACATCGCACGCAATCTCCTGTTCGCCGCCGAGTGGACCGTCCTCCTCGCCATCACCGCGTTCGTGCTCGGCGGCACGGTCGGGCTGGTCGTGCTGTTCGCCCGCATCTCGGGCACCGGCTGGGTCCGCGCAGCCGCGAAGCTGTGGATCTCCGTCTTCCAGGGCACGCCGCTGCTGATGCAGCTGTTCATCATCTTCTTCGGCCTCGCGCTGGCCGGCGTCGAGGTGCCGCCGTGGCTCGCGGCGGCCATCGCGCTGACCTGCTTCACGAGCGCGTTCCTGGCCGAGATCTGGCGCGGTTGCGTCGAATCGATTCCGAGAGGCCAGTGGGAGGCGTCGGCGTCGCTGGCGATGACCTGGTTCGAGCAGATGCGGCACGTCGTGCTGCCGCAGGCGTTCCGCGTCTCGATCCCGCCCACCGTCGGCTTCATGGTGCAGGTGGTGAAAGCCACGTCGGTGACGTCGATCATCGGCTTCACCGAGCTCACCAAGACCGGCGGCATGCTGGCGAACGCGACGTTCGAACCGTTCCTGGTCTACGGCTTCGTGGCGCTCGGCTACTTCCTGCTCTGTTATCCGCTGTCCGCGGCGGCCCGCCTGCTCGAGAGGAGATTCGATGTCGCCGGTGCGCACGCAGCTCATTAACATCCGCGGATTGCACAAGCACTTCGGTGCCAACCACGTGCTGAAGGGAGTCGATCTCGACATCGAGGAGGGCGAAGTCGTGGCCATCATCGGCCGCAGCGGCTCGGGCAAGAGCACGCTGCTGCGGACCATCAACGGACTGGAGACCTTCGACGACGGCGGGTCCATCGAGATCGAAGGCAGCCGCGTCCACTCGACGGCGAGCCAGCTGCGCGAGTTGCGCCAGAAGGTCGGCATGGTGTTCCAGCAGTTCAACCTGTTTCCGCACCTGAGCGCGGGGCGCAACGTGATGCTGGCGCCCAACATCGTCAAGAAGACGTCGACCGCCGAATGCGAGCGCATCGCTCGCGAGATGCTCGACAAGGTCGGCCTGGCGGAGAAGTTCGACGCCTTCCCCGATCAGCTGTCGGGCGGGCAGCAGCAGCGCGTCGCGATCGCGCGGGCCCTGGCGATGAAGCCACGCGTGCTGCTGTGCGACGAGATCACGTCGGCGCTCGATCCGGAACTGGTCAACGAGGTGCTCGCGGTCGTGAGGACGCTCGCCGCCGAAGGCATGACGCTGGTCATGGTCACGCACGAGATGCGCTTCGCGCGCGAGGTGGGCGACAAGCTGGTCTTCATGCACCACGGCCGCGTCCACGAAGTCGGGCACCCGGCGACGCTGATGGCCAGTCCGGGTACGCCGGAGCTCGCCAACTTCGTGGGGTCGTCGGGGCGTTGACGCGAGCGCGGGAGGCAGGCTCGGATCGTCGCGTCGGCGGCCTCGCCGACCCGGACCGGAGCGCGGGGCCGCTGCACATGGACCGCCTCCACATGAACCGTTCTCATCGAGCGCTGCACAACGTCGACCGCATCGACCGCTTTGCATCGCTCGCTTCACTTAGACCGCTGCGCATCGACCGCTTCACATCGATCGCTGCGCATCGACCGCTTCACATCGATCGCTGCGCATCGACCGCTTCACATCGATCGCTTCACATCGATCGCTGCGCATCGACTGCGGTTCAGCGAGCGTCGCCACATCGGGCATGCTACGTCGATGAACGCATCCTCCACAGCGACGGCAGGCGCCGCGCTCGACCGCTGGATCGACGCGCACTTCGACGAGCAGGTCGCGTTCCTGCGCGACATCGTCCGCGTGCCGTCCGACACGCCGCCCGGCGACAACCGGGCCGCGGCCGAACGGGCCGCCGGCCTGCTCGAGGGCGTCGGCT
>CAHJXF010000035.1 GCA_903644065.1 Betaproteobacteria bacterium | reverse complement strand
ACCGAGGACGCGCCGTCGAACGGCGCTGCCGCAGCCGCGCCGGCCGGCGGCGCGGGGGGGCCGGCGGCCACCATCCAGATCCTCAACGGGCCCAACGCCGGCAAGGAACTGATGCTGTCGAAGGCGCTGACGACGCTCGGCCGACCCGGCGTGCAGGTGGCGGTCATCACGCGCCGGCAGCAGGGCTACTACATCACGCACGTCGAAGGGTCGTCGTTCCCGGTCGTCAACGGCAAGGCCCTCGGGCTCGATGCGACCGCGCTGACCAACCACGACATCATCGAGCTGTCGGGGACCAAGATGGAGTTCTTCTTCCGCTGATCGCCCTGCGACGCGGACATCGACCATGAAGCCTGCGATCGTCCCGAGCCGACCCGTCACCGCGGCCGACGCACCGATGCGCCCGAGCGGCGACCGTGTCGGCGCGCTCGACCTCGGAGCTCGCCTGTTGTTCTCGCGAAACATCCAGCACGTCGCCACCCGCGTGCATGCGATGCAGAGCATCGACGACATCCTGCTGGATGCGGGCGCCGACATCCGCCGCGTGTTCAACGCGGAGCGCCTGCACATCTACGTCGTCAGCGACGACGGCCGGTTGCTGCACTCGAAGGTGCGCGCGGCGGACGGCACGGTCAGCGATTTCCGCCGGCCGATCAAGAGCAGCAGCCTGGTCGGCGTCGTCGCGCAGACCCAGGTCGAAGTCAACCTCCAGGATGCGACCGACGCCGAGGAATTGAGCGCGGTGCACGCCGACCTGTCGGCCTCCGGCGCGTTCGGCATCGAGGCCGGCGACGCGCCGCAGCAGGTGCTGGCGGCGCCGATCATCCATCGCGGCAAGCGCGGCCAGGGCAGCGAGTTGCTGGGCGTCGCACAGCTGATCAACAGCCGCTCCGGCCAGCCGTTCGGCACGGCGGAGATGGAAGGCTTCCGCGAGTTGTGCGACACGCTGGCCGTCGCCATCCGCAACCGTCGCAAGGAGGCCGAGCTGGCGTCGCTGTCGGCGCGTCCGGTGCGATCGAAATACGACGGCCTCGTCGCCGATGGCCTGATCTCGGCCGAGGAGGTCAAGCTCGCCGCCAGCTCCGCGCGACGGAAGAACGTCGACATCGAGGAGATCCTGCTCGGCGAGTTCCAGATCGATCGACGCGACATCGGGAAGGCGCTGTCGACCTTCTTCGACGTGCCTTACGAGGCGTTCAAGGCCGATCGACCGAAGCCGCTCGACCTCGTCAAGCAGATCAAGCGCGAATACGCGCAGTCGGCGCAGTGGGTGCCGGTCGAGGACGCGTCCGACGGCCTCGTCGTGCTGACGACCGATCCCGAGCGCATCCAGTCGTCGCGCGTGGTGCTCAACATCTTCCCGCGCGCCCCGAAGGTGGTGTATCGCGTCACGACGGTCGACGAGTTCGCGCGCACGCTCGACCACTTCTTCGGCGAGGACATCGCGGCGGGGTCGATCAACGACTTCCTGCGCGGCACCGACGACAGCCTGGCCGAGTTCGCCGAGGTCAACGACGAGGCCGCCGCCGCCGCCGACAACGAGCTCGTCAAGTTCGTCAACAAGGTCATCATCGACGCGCATCACCAGGGCGCGTCGGACATCCACATCGAGCCCTATCCGGGCCGCCAGAAGACCGTCATCCGCTTTCGCAAGGACGGCACGCTGACGCCGTACGTCGAGGTGCCGCCGAGCTACCGGGCCCCGCTCACGGCGCGCATCAAGATCATGTGCGACCTCGACATCTCCGAGAAGCGGAAGCCGCAGGACGGGAAGATCAAGTTCAAGAAGTACGGGCCGCTCGACATCGAACTGCGGGTCGCGACCATTCCGTCGGCGGGCGGCGTGGAAGACGTGGTGATGCGCATCCTGTCGGCCGGCAAGCCGATCCCGGTCGACCAGCTCGGCCTGACGCCGCACAACCACGCCCGGCTGATGCCGGTCATCGCCAAGCCGTACGGCCTGTTCTTCGTGTGCGGGCCGACGGGCTCGGGCAAGACCACCACGCTGCACTCGATTCTGGGTCACCTCAACACGCCGGACACCAAGATCTGGACCGCCGAGGACCCGGTCGAGATCACGCAGAAGGGCTTGCGGCAGGTGCAGGTCAACCGCAAGGCCGGCCTCGACTTCGCCACCGTCATGAAGTCGTTCCTGCGCGCCGACCCCGACGTCATCATGGTGGGCGAGATGCGCGACAAGGAGACGGTGTCGATCGGCATCGAGGCGTCGCTGACCGGCCACCTGGTATTCGCGACGCTGCACACCAACAGCGCGCCCGAGTCGGTCACCCGCCTGCTCGACATGGGCATGGACCCGTTCAACTTCGCCGACGCGCTGCTCGGCATCCTGGCGCAGCGCCTGGCCAAGAAGCTGTGCGGCTGCAAGGAGGCGTACCACCCGGACTCGGCCGAGATCCGGTCCTTCGTCGTGGAGTACGCCGAGGACCTGCAACAGTTCCCCGCGTGGAAGGCCGATCCGCCACTGGAGGCCAAGCGCCTCTACGACCAGTGGGTCGCGCAGTACGGCAGCGGCGGCAAGCTGGTGCTGCACCGGGCCAAGGGCTGCGAGCGCTGCGGCCACACCGGCTACAAGGGCCGGGTGGGCCTGCACGAGCTGATGATCGGCAGCGATGCTGTGAAGAAGAACATCCAGGAGCACGCCCGGGTGTCCGACCTGTTCGTCACGGCGATCGGCGAAGGCATGCGCACCCTGCGCATGGACGGGATGGAGAAGGTTCTCGCGGGCGTGACGGACCTGAAGCAGGTGCGGGCGGTCTGCGTTCGGTAGCGGGAGCGGGGACTCGGCGCAGCGCGGTAGGTTGGCACTGGTCGGTCCTCCCCGTTCGAAGATGATTCCCGGCCCTGCGGCAACTTGTCTGACCAAAACGATCGGTCGCTCAGCAACTGCTTCGGGCATCGCTCAGGAAAGCGAATCTTCCGCCGAAGAAGAGGGACACAGCATGTGCTCGTCGAGCACATTACCCGTCCATCGCACTGGAGATTCGCCATGACCGCATCTATTCGTAGAGATGCAGCTTCGGGCTTTACGTTGATCGAACTGATGATTGTTGTCGCAATCATCGGAATTCTCGCTGCGATCGCATTGCCCGCTTATCAAGACTATACCAAGCGAGCGAAGCTATCGGAGGTCATTCTCGCAGCGGGCGCCTGCCGCACCACGATCACCGAAGTTTATCAAAGCGCCAATATCGGTACGACGATGACCGCAGGCAGCTGGGGATGCGAAAGCACCGGGTCGACGTCGAAGTACGTCGGGCTGGTCGCCACGGACGGCAATGGACTAATCAAGGTGACGGTTCAGGGAACGGGCGACACGACGATCGATACCAAGTTCGTGACCTTGGTACCTTTGAAGACCAACGGAAGCACGATGGCGACGCCGACAGATATCGGCTTGGCGGTCGCGACTTGGCGTTGCGGCAAATCATCCGATGGAACCACGGTTCCCGCCAAATTTTTACCAGGTTCTTGCCGCGGTTGATTAAGTAATCCGCGCTTGAAATGAGTTATAGGTTTTTTCCTCTCGCGTCCAGACGTCGTATTGACATTCACCCGATCCTCGGTGGCATTCGACGGCCTTCTTGTTCCACTGGTCCTCGCTCGCCAGATGTAGACGAGCTTCGTTGCCCTGGATCCGTCGCTCCAAGTTTCGTCAAGTCGGACTTCCGGAAAAATCGTTTCTGTCAGCTTGCGGATCGACGACCCCAGCACCTTTGCCAGACGACAAGCGCCGTCGCGGCAGCACCTCGTCGACAGGGTGCTGAACGCATGATCGACGTCCCGGTTTCATCGCGGTCCGAGCGGTCGAACGCAACAGCGCTTCGCCACATCGACGATCGGCATTGCGGCCACCTCTGCGTCAAGCCGCACCGATGCGAACAGCTGGCCAACGAAACGGCCCGCGCCAGCGTTTGCAAGGCCGATGGTTCCGCTCGCGTCGACTCTCTTTACACCAGCTCTTCGTCCGATGGGCGCGGGCGCAACTTTTGTCGAGGCAGGCAAAGGTCTCTTGCTGTTTAAGAACGAAAACTTAGCAGAGACTAGGTGTTCATCCGCCGATGGCACGGCCGTTGCTCTAGGTCTTACCCGTAGTTTTTCCAAACCACACGGGGTTGAAGATGAAAAAGAGCGAATCGGGGTTCACGTTGATCGAACTGATGATCGTCGTTGCGATCATCGGTATTTTGGCGGCCATCGCGCTGCCGGCTTACCAGGATTACACCAAACGCGCCAAGCTGTCCGAGGTCGTTCTGGCCGCAAGCGCGTGTCGCACGACCATCACCGAGGTTTACCAGACCGCAAACAGCGGAACCACCATGGCTGCGGGTAGTTGGGGTTGTGAGAGTACCGGCTCGACATCGAAATATGTCGCTCTGGTCGCGACCGATCCGAACGGAAAAGTGTCGGTCACTGCGCAGGGAACGGGCGATGCCAGCATCGACACGATGTTGGTCACGCTGACGCCGCTGAACGTCGCCGGCACAGTCATGACGACAGCTGCGGACATCGGCGGCTCGGTCGCGACATGGCGTTGCGGTAGCAGCGGCGATGGCACCACTGTGCCCGCAAAGTTCCTGCCGGGTTCATGTCGGGGCTAGCTGTCACGACGACGGCGCAGCGTTCTCACCGCATGGAAAAAACGTCGGCAAGTGACGATTCACGTCGCGAAGTGTCGGTCTGTGCGGTGTCCGTCAAGGAGTTCTTCTGACAAACGACGGATGGGCGGCGGCTTCCGGGCTATCAGCGGTATGGCATACCGATTGCTTAGCGACCCTTTGAAGTTGCCGTCCACCTTTCCTGGAGAAACTAATGAGCAAGATGCAAAAGGGTTTTACGTTGATCGAGTTGATGATCGTGGTCGCGATCATCGGTATCCTGGCTGCCATCGCGCTGCCGGCTTACCAGGACTACACCAAGCGCGCCAAGCTGTCGGAAGTGATCCTTGCAGCGAGTGCTTGTCGTACCACCATTACCGAGGTGTACCAGTCGGCCAACAGCGGGACGACGATGACTGCCGGCAGCTGGGGTTGTGAAAGCACCGGGTCGACGTCGAAGTACGTGGCCTTGGTCGCGACCGATGCGGGCGGCAAAATCACCGTGACGGCGCAAGGAACGGGAGACACGGCCATCGACACGAAGTTGGTGACTCTGACCCCGCTGACGACCACCGGTACCGTGATGGCGACCCCGACCAACATCGGGACCGCCGTGGCGACGTGGCGTTGTGGCAGCACGGCTGACGGCACCAGCGTTCCTGCGAAGTTCTTGCCGGGATCGTGCCGCGGTTAACGTGACGGAAGTGTGATGAACAAAGAGGTGCTCGCGAGCACCTCTTTTTTTTCTTCTTCGAGAAAGTCACCCTTGATCAAGCGTTGGTACCTGTCGAGTACGACCGGTCTCCTTCTGATCGCGACGTTATTGTTGTCGCATCAGTTCGTCGGGATTCGCCACGACTCGATCCTCTACGCCGGCGATGCGCTCGCTCGCTTACTGCCGGGCCAGTTTCACGAAGATCCATATTTCTTCTATGGATCGCAAGGCCGCTTCACCGTGTTGCCGGCGATGTACGCATGGCTCATCGCGACCTTCGGGCTCGGTGGCGGCACGATCGTCGCGATGTTGACAGCGCTCGGCTTGTATCTCGTCGCCACGGTCTATCTCGTCAACGCGATCGCACCGAAGCCGATGCGAGTGTTCTGCATACTTTCGGTGGTGTTGGGCTGGACGTTCTACGGTGGGCTCCGTATTTTCGCTTACTCCGAGTCGTTCTTCACGGCGCGCAGTTTCGCTGAGCCGGTCGTGCTCGTCGGTCTTGGCGCGTTGATCCGGGCGAGGAACGGAATCGCGTTTGGTCTCCTCGCCGCTTCGCTGTTGATCCACCCGTTGGTGGGCGTTACCGGACTGCTGGCTGCCTGGCTGTTTCTCGTTGCTGCCGATCGCCGCTGGCTGCTCTTAGGCGTGGTCGTTGCGATCGTGGCGACGACGCTCGGCCTGGCGGGCGTCGCCCCGTTCGACGAACTTTTCAAGTGCTACGACGAAGAGTGGTTCGCGCTGGTGGCCGATATCAATGCGCAAGCCCTGGTTTCGCGCTGGTCGCCGTTCGATTACGGCATCGTGCTGTTCGATGCGACGGTGTTGTGGTTCGTCGCAAGTCGGGTCGAGCGGGGCCTCGTGCGGCAGCTCGTGATCGCCGTCCTTGCCGCGGGACTCGGCGCTACCATCGTCAGCCTCGTCGCTGTGGATGGGCTGCACAGCACGCTGCTGGGAAAGCTGCAAATCTGGCGGGCGCTATGGATCCTGCAATGGACGGCGCTCGCGACGCTGCCGCTGGCGATCGATGCGCTTTGGCAGCGCGGTGTCCACAGCCGTGTCGCCGCGCTGTTCCTTGTCCTCGGCTGGATGGCTCCTTTCAGCGTCGCACCGGCATTCTTGGCCATCCTCGCCATCGCCGTCGAGTCGCTTCGCAACCGCATTGCGATCAGTCGCACGACGATGCGGATCGTCATGGCGGTCGTCCTGATCGCAGCCGCGGTCATCGTGATTCAGTACGAGGCGCGTCTCTTCAAGGTCGACGAGGACTTCGCTCAACCGCTCGGCCACTTGGTCGGGCAGGCGCTGGCGATGAACATCGTGCTGTTCGGCATCGCCGTCCTGGCAATGAAACTTGCACCGCGGCTCGGATGGGCAGGGCCGCTCGCCGCACTTGGGCTGTTTTGCTGCTCGCTTGCCTTTTGGGACCAGCGGAACCCTTGGCAACGAAAGATCGAGGCTCAACCGCTCGGCGAGCATATCTGGCCCGGTCTGGTCGACGCGAACGCAAAGATTTACTGGTATCGCGATCTGATGGCGCCCTGGGTGCTGCTTGGCCATGGCAATTACTACACGCAGCAGCAAGGATCGGGAGCGGTGTTCTCCCGCGAAATGATCGTCGAGCTGGACAAGCGGCAAAAGGTCACCGGCATCCTCGACTTCCAGGAGCAGATCTGCCGAATGATGAATTCGCTCAACGGAAAGCAGGGTTCTTGCGAACCGGACGCCAACGCAGTCAAGACGGTTTGCAACAAGGGCGCTATCGACTACGTCGTACTACAGAGTCGTCTCGAAGGAAATGAACCTACCGCCAGATATGCAACGGGCGTGATCGAAAATGGCTTCGAAAAGCAATTCTTTCTTTACCGTTGTTCCGCGCTGAATTAGCGATGATGTGCTGATGCCGACTTTAGCCGCCAGTCTCGACGTCAGGAGCAAAGAGCCATCGCGTTCGAGGACGTCGACGCGCGGCGAAGCGCTTCGCTATCTGATCGCTTCCATTGCAGCACTGTCGCTCGATGCGGCAACGCTCTGGCTCGGCGTCACGACCCTCGCATGGCCTGCCTGGCTGACGGGTGCCTTCGCCTACGCGGCCGGGCTGATTCTCATCTACGTCTTGTCGATCCGCTGGGTCTTCGCGCGCCGTACGGTACGCGATGCGCGCGGCGAGTTCCTGATGTTCGCGGCGCTCGGCCTGGTCGGTCTGCTGCTGAACTCGGTCACCCTGTCGGTCGCGACCGGCCTCGGTCTCGCGCTGCCCGTCGCCAAGGCGTTGTCCGCCGGGATCGGCTTCGTCGCCAACTTCGTGACTCGCAAGGTCCTCCTGTTCTCGGCCAAGCCATGAGGGTCGACCCCACGCAGCAGGTGGTGATCGTCGGAGCCGGCCCCGCCGGCCTCACCGCCGCGTACGAACTCCTCGAGGCGGGTCATCGCTCGATCGAGGTCTTCGACGCCGACGAGCAGGTGGGCGGGCTGTCGAAGACGGTCGTTCATCGCGGCAACCGCATCGACATCGGCGGCCATCGCTTCTTCTCGAAGTCCGATTGGGTCATGCGCTGGTGGCTCGACAAGCTGCCGCTCGCGGACGTCGGTGAAGCCGCCACGTTGAACCCGTCGGGCGGGCATGCGTTCTTGGCCTATCAGGGCATGCGCCGCACGATGGCCCTCGACCGCGGCACCGCGGCGCGAGGGACGGGGAACGGCACGGCGACCATGCTGATCCGCGACCGCCTGTCGCGCATCCTGTTCGACGGCAAGCTGTTCGCCTATCCCCTCAAGATCGATGTGGCCACGGCGTGGAAGCTCGGCCCGCTGGCCTGCGGCCTCTACGCGTTCAGCTACATGAAGGCGCGCGTCCGTCCGGTCCGACCCGAAGCCACGCTCGAGGATTTCTTCGTCAATCGCTTCGGGCGACGGCTCTACCTGCGCTTCTTCAAGACCTATACCGAGAAGGTCTGGGGCCGGTCGTGCCGGGAGATCAGCGCGGCGTGGGGCGCGCAGCGCGTCAAGGGATTGTCGATCTCGCGAGCGGTCGTTCACGCATTGCGCCAGGTGTTCTCGTCGAAGAACGCCGCGCGCGAGACCTCGTTGATCGAGCACTTCCTCTATCCCCGCCTCGGCCCCGGCCAGATGTGGGAGACAGTGGCCGATCGCGTGTCGTCGGCCGGCGTCGCGCTGCGGATGTCCACGCGGATCACCGGCCTCAAGCTCGTTCGACGGCGCATCGTGGAGGTCGAGACCGAGGACATCGCCACCGGCAAGCGGACGCGTCGAGCGGCCGACCACCTGATCTCGACGATGCCGATCCGCGACCTCGTGGCCGCGCTCGAAGGCGACGTGCCGCCACGTGTGCGCGAGGTCGCGTCGGCTCTCGAATACCGCGATTTCATGACCGTCGGCCTGCTGTACCGCAAGCTGGCGCGCGTCGAGGCCGATGCGCCGGCGGGTCGAGCGTCGATTCCCGACAACTGGATCTACGTGCAGGAGCCGGACGTCAAGGTCGGGCGCGTGCAGATCTTCAACAACTGGAGTCCCTACCTCGTCGCCGATCCGTCGCAGGTCTGGGTGGGGCTCGAGTTCTTCTGCGGCGAAGGCGATGCGCTGTGGTCGTTGTCCGACGTCGACATGATCGGACTCGCCAAGCGCGAGATGAAGCAGATCGGACTCGCCGACCCCGAAGAGTGCATCGATGCCATGGTGCTGCGCATGCCGAAGGCCTATCCCGGCTACTACGGCGCCTACGAGCACTTCGACGAAGTGCGCGCCTTCCTCGACGGCATCGAAAACCTGTTCTGCGTCGGCCGCAACGGTATGCACCGCTACAACAATCAGGACCATTCGATGCTGTCGGCCAAGCGGGCGGTCGAGGCGATCGTCGCCGGCAGCACCGACAAGTCGGCGATCTGGGCCGTCAACATCGACGACGCGTATCACGAGGAAGACGATCGCCCCGCGGATGCGCAGGGCACGCGCGTGATGGACGACGAGGTACCGGTGGCCCGTCCTTTGGTCGAGGGCCGCACCGGTGTGGACGACGCCGGAGCGATGGCGATGACGCGCTCTTCGGTGCTCGACCCCGGCGTGAGGACGGCGTGAAGGGCGTGCTGCAGACTGCCGTGCTTCATGCCGCGCGGCGGCGCTTGCTGCGCATGCATTTCGATGCGGGTGTCGGTCATCTCGGCGGCAACCTGTCGTGCATCGACGCCGTGCTGCTCGTCTTCCACGAGATGCTCGGCGCGCAGGACCGCTTCATCCTTTCGAAAGGCCATTCGGTCGGCGCGCTCTATATCGCGTTGTGGAGCATCGGGCGGTTGTCGGACGACGACCTCAAGACGTTCCACAAGGACGCGACGCTGCTGCCCGCTCATCCGCCCGCGTTCGGCCTGCCGGACATTCCGTTCGCCACCGGCAGCCTCGGTCACGGCCTGTCGCTCGCCGCCGGTACCGCGCTCGGCATGAAGATGAACCGCAACGGCGGGCGCGTCGTCTGCCTGACCTCCGACGGCGAATGGCAGGAAGGCTCCACCTGGGAAGCGTTGATCTTCGCGTCGCATCGCCAGCTGACGAACCTGACGGTCCTGGTCGACCACAATGGATTGCAGGGTTTCGGTACCACGACGGAAGTCGCGTCGATGGCGCCGCTGGCCGAGCGCTTGAAGGGCTTCGACGTGGAGGTCGTGTCGGTCGACGGCCACGACGTCGACGCTCTTCGTCATACGCTGACCCGTCCGGCGACCCGAATGCGGATCGCGGTGATGCGAACCGTCAAGGGCAAGGGTGTGAGCTTCCTCGAGAACCGCATGGAGTCCCATTACCTGCCGCTCAGCCGCACGCAGTTCGAGCTGGCGATGGCCGAGATGGAAGCGACGGCATGAGGCTGCAATTCTGCGAAGCGACCGTGGAACGCGCGAGGGATGCGCGAATGGTCTTCATGACCGGCGACCTGGGATTCATGGCGCTCGAGCCGCTTCAGCGCGTGATGAAGGATCGCTTCATCAACGCGGGCGTCGCCGAGCAGAACATGATGTCGGTGGCCGCGGGCCTGTCTCGACAGGGCTTCGAGGTGTGGGCTTACAGCATCGCGCCCTTCTGCTACGCCCGACCGTTCGAGCAGATCCGCAACGACATCGCGTTCCATAATCTGCCGGTCAAGCTGGTCGGCAACGGCGGGGGCTACGGCTACGGGGTGATGGGGCCTTCGCATCACGCGATCGAAGACTACGGCGTGCTGTTGTGCCTGCCGAACATGGCCGTGTACGTCCCGGTCTTCGACGAGGACGTTGCCGCCGTGGTGCCCCGGGTCGGCAACGCGGACCGGCCGTGCTACCTGCGTCTCGGACGCGGCGAGATGTCTGCGGGCCACGAAGTGCCCTTGTATGCGCCGTGGCGCCAGCTGACGTCGGGCGACGGACCCGTCGTCATCGCCGTCGGCCCGCTGGCTGGACTGTATGTCGCAGCCCTCGCGTCGCTCGAGCAGGCGCGGCGGCCCAACCTCTGGGCGCTGGCCGAGTTGCCGCTGTCGTTGAATCCCGTCCCCGAGGCGCTGTATCGGCAGATCGTCGGCTCGCCCGCGCTCTGCGTCGCCGAGGAGCATGTCCAGCGCGGCAGCTTCGCGTCCGAGCTGATGTTGCATCTGGCAGAACGCGGTGTTGGTCTGCCGCGCGTCACCCACCTGCACGCGCGCTTCCATCATGGCGAGGCCTACGGGTCGCAGGCCTATCTTCGGCGCGAGTCCGGACTCGGTGTCGACGCGATGCTGGAAGCGGTTTCCTGCCACTGAGCGGTCGCGTCCCGATGCAGGAACTCGTTTCGCATATTCGCGCGCTGCAGGGACCGATTCTCGTGACCGGGGCGGCCGGCTTCATCGGTGCCAACCTGTTTCGTACGCTCGTCGCGGTCCGTGACGACGTGTATGCCGCCGTGCATCGAGCGAAGAACTGGCGCCTCGCCGAGTTCGGGGACGAGTCGATCGTCGCGCTCGACCTCAACGATGGCGCTGCCACCAGGAACGCGGTCACCTCGCTCAATCCGAAGACGATCTTCGATTGCTCGGCCTATGGAGCCTATTCGTTCGAGGCCGACGGCACGCTGATCTACCAGACCAACTTCCAGGCCATCGTCAACCTGATCGGTCTGCTGCAGGGGAAACATCTCGCGGCTTTCGTGCATGCCGGCAGCTCATCGGAATACGGTGCGATCAGCGCGGGCCCGCCGGAGGACAGCGCCTGCGAACCGAACAGCCACTACGCCGTTTCAAAGCTCGCGGTCGCGAACTACCTGCGATACATGGGCAAGTTCCACAAGTTTCCGTGCACCAACCTGCGGCTGTACGCGGTCTACGGCCCGTACGAAGATACCTCCAGGCTGATCCCCACACTGCTGCGCAGCGCGGTGTCGGGCACGCTCCCACCGTTCGTCGATGGGCGCACGTCGCGCGACTTCATCCACGTCGACGACGCGGTCGCCGCCTTCATCCACGCGGCGACCGCGATGAACCCGGACCTCTACGGCGAAAGCTTCAACATCGGCACCGGCGTCAGGACGACGATCGCCGAACTGGCGGCCATGACGCGCGACCTCTTCGGCATCGCCGAGGAACCGCGCTTCAACACCATGCCGGGGCGGGAATGGGATCTGGCCGACTGGTACGCCGATCCGTCGAAGGCGATCGCCCGACTCGGCTGGCAACCGCGGGTGTCGCTCGCCGACGGCCTGCGCTCGACGGCCGAATGGATCCGTCACCTGACCGAGCACGATATCGCCGCCGCAACCAAGAAGGACCCCAACGCCCGTCGCCGCAGCGTGTCCGCCGTCGTCGCCTGCTATCGGGACGGACAGGCCATCCCCGTCATGCACCGGCGCCTGACCGAGACGTTCGTGCAGCTCGACATCGACTACGAGCTGATCTTCGTCAACGACGGCAGCCCGGACGACAGCGCGAACGTGATCCGAGCGCTGAGCGACACGGACCCGCACGTGATCGGCATCACGCACTCGCGCAACTTCGGCTCGCAGATGGCGTTCAGGAGCGGCATGGAGCTGTCGACCAAGGATGGGGTCGTACTGCTCGACGGTGACCTGCAGGACCCGCCCGAGCTCATCCGCCAGTTCTACGACCGTTGGGAGACCGGGTGCGACGTGGTCTACGGCAGGCGGGTCAAACGCGAGATGCCGTGGGCGATCGAGCTGGCCTACAAGATGTTCTACCGGATATTCGCGGCGTTCAGCTACGTGCCGATGCCGCGCGACGCCGGCGACTTCTCGCTGATGGACCGACGGGTCGTCGATTGGTTGTTGACCTTTCCCGAACGCGATCTGTTCGTGCGCGGTGTCCGTGCCTACATCGGTTTCAAACAGGTGGGCGTCGACTATGTCCGGCCGGAGCGGATGTTCGGCCGCACGACCAACAACCTGTTCAAGAACATCGAGTGGGCGAAGAAAGGCATCTTCTCGTTCAGCAACATCCCGCTGACGATGCTGACGACCGGTGGCGTCTTGCTGCTGTTCTTCTCGATCGCGCTGGCGGCGATCGTGGGTGCGTTGCGGCTGTTCATGCCCGACATCGCACCGAAAGGCGTGACGACCTTGTTGATCACGATCCTGGTCTTCGGCTCGGTGAACCTGTTCGCGATCGGCCTGGTCGGCGAATACGTCGCGAAGATCATGGTCGAGGTGAAAGCGAGACCACGCCTGATCCGTTCCGCGCTGATCCGTCATGGACGTTCTGTCGAGTTGTTGCCCGACGGTAAGACGCGTTAGAGCCATGCACGCGACCGAACGCGATGCCGACGAAGCGTTCCAGCCCATCCCGGTGCGTCCGGCAAGCGCTGCGCCTTTGCGCTTCGCAATGCGCTGTCTGGTAGACCTACAACTGCTGACGATCCAACGTTTTCTCAAACCGCACCTCGTCCTGTTCCGGGGCCGTGTCCTGGACGTGGGGGCGGGCGAGATGCCTTGGCGCGAACTGATGCCGGGGGTCGACTACGTCGGCATCGACGTCGAGGGAGCCGACCGCTTCGGCATGCGACGCAACGGGGACCTGATCTATTTCGACGGGCGCGTCATTCCCTTTCCTGACGGTGCGTTCGACCACGTGCTCTGCGTCGAGGTGCTCGAGCATGTCGAGGCGCCCGATGCGTTCATGCGCGAGCTCGCGCGCGTCCTTCGTCCGGACGGTTCGCTGGCCCTCACGATGCCGTGGTCGGCGCGCTTGCATCATCTGCCGCAGGACTACCAGCGCTTCACGCGCCATGCCTTGCACGCGCACCTGGCGCGCGCCGGATTCCGGGACATCGCGATCGAGGAGCGCGGCAACGATGTCGCCGTGGTGGCGAACAAGCTGGTCGTCATCGTGGCGTCGCTGGTCCGTTGGCGAGGAGCCGGTTCGCTTTGGCGACTGCCTCTGGTCGTGCTGACCGCACCGGTGGCGGCCGCCTTCGTCCTGGCGGCGCATGTCTCGATGGCGACCGGCTCCGGATCGAAGGACGATCCGCTCGGCTATGGCGTCACGGCGCTCCGCTCATGAACGAACGTGGGCCGGTCGTCTCGGCACGGGAGCCCATCTTCGAGGCTCGCATCGACGCATCACCGATCGTCGACGTTCGCCGCTGTCCGGTGTGCGACGCCTCTTCGGACGATGCGACCTTGTTCCTCGACGAGCGGCTGGATGCGGCGGCGCTGACGTCGTTCAGCTTCGCATCACGAAAAGTGCCCGAATTCATGAATCATCGCCTGGTCCGGTGCCGACGTTGCGACCTGGTCTACACCGATCGTCCGCCGACGCAAGCGTCCCTGGCGCACGCTTATCACGTCGCCGACTACGACAGCGCCGACGAAGCGCGCGACGCGGCGGCGGCTTACTTCCGAGCGATCGAGCCGATTCTCGCCGCGACGGCGGGACGAGAAGCCGCACTCGAGATCGGCGCCGGCAGCGGTGTGTTCCTGGAGTACCTGGCCGATGCCGGTTACAGCCGGCTGGTCGGCATCGAGCCGTCGGCAGCAGCCATCGCTCGTACCTCGCACCGCTGTCGCTCGTGGATCCGTGAAGCGATCTTCGACGAGCAGGACTTCGAACCGCAATCCTTCGACCTGGTCTGCTGCTTCATGACGATGGAGCACGTGCGCGATCCCGGCCAGTTGACCGATGCGGTGATGCGCCTGCTGAAACCGGGAGGGGCCTTCATCACGGTGACGCACGACTATCGCGGCACGGTCAACCGCCTGCTGGGGAAACGTTCGCCGATCATCGACATCGAGCATATGCAACTGTTCTCGAAGGCGAGTCTTCGTTTCCTGTTCGAGACCGCGCGCTTCCGTTCCATCTCCATCGAGTCGTTCACCAACCGCTACGCCATCCGCTACTGGCTGCGCTTGATGCCACTGCCGCGGAGCGTGAAGCACGGGGTCGACGCCGTCCTTCACGCACTGAAATGCGATCGCATCAAGGTCGGTCTGAACGTCGGGAACCTGGTCGCGATCGGCTTCAAGGCGTCATGACATCCGTTTCGAGGCGGTCGACGTCCCAACGACTCCCCGTCCGAACCGCTTTACCGAAGCGGGATAGCGCATGACCGACCAAACCCTGAAGCTGCGGATCGACGGTCCCGGGATGGCCGCGTCACACGTGAGCGACTCGGCATCCGTATCCGTGCTCGACATGCTGCCCCTGCCGTATCTCGCGCTGCCTAGCGTGCTGTACCTCGTCGGATGGGTGAAACCCGTCTATGGCATCCCGGCCGCGATCGCATTGATCGTCAGCATCGGTCTCATGGTCTACAGAACCGAGAACGCGGCTAGTCCGGTTTCGACGAGGTCGGCCTGGGTCATCGTCGCAATCGCGTCGCTCTGGTCGATCCTCGGCGGCGTCGGGCACTTCGTCTATGCGAACTTCGATTGGACCGTTCGCGACGCCGTCCTGCTGGATCTGGTCCAGAAGCCGTGGCCCGTTCTATACGACTATGGTGCGCAGCACCTCACGCTGCTGCTGCGTGCGCCGACGGGTCTCTATCTGCCATCCGCGGCCGTCGGCAAGATCTTCGGCATCCGCGCTGCGGAAGTGGCGATGCTGGGGTGGATCGTCCTCGGCGTCGTGCTGATCCTGAGGCTGATGCTGCGCGACACGCCGAGCACATTACAGATCGCGATTCGGCTTGGCGTGTTCATTCTCTTCAGCGGCATGGACATCGTCGGCAACTACTCGCGACACTTTCCCATCGGGTGGGGGCAACACATCGAATGGTGGGCGTTCATCTTCCAGTACCCGGCGATGACGACGCAGCTCTTTTGGGCACCCGGGCATGCGCTACCCGCATGGATCGTGACGGCTTGGTTGACGAGTCGAAGCGACCGGCGACTTCCGATCCCGATGGCGGTCGGACTTGTCGCGGTCATGCCGATGTGGTCGCCGCTCGCGGCGCTGGGCGTCGCGCCGCTCGTCGCCATCGCGATCCTGAAGCAATGCCTGCGCATGTCGATCCGGCAGTCCGTCCATGCAGTGCTCGATGCTCGAGCGATGATCTGCGTGCTCGTTTCGGTCGGTCTCGTCTTTCCCTACCTGGTGCTCGGGAGCCAGACGCTCAGCGCAGGATTCACGAAGGACATCCCGTGGGTCAGCGACGACATCGTGTTTCGTTATCTCGAATTCGTCGTGGTCGAGTTCGCTTTGGTCGGTGCGTTGCTGTTGTGGCGTTTCAAGGCAGACCCCTTGCTGATCGGCGCCCTCGCGATACTGCTGCTCATACCGATCTTCCATTTCGGGCCGGCGAACGACCTCGCGCTGCGCGCTTCGAATCCGGGGCTCGCGTTCCTGGCGATCCGGGCGGGCGAGTGGCTGTCGACACCCCTCGGCCAGCGAAAAGGCGAGATCAGCGCACGGATGGCCTTGGTCGTGCTGCTCGGCATCGGGGCTGTCACGCCGTTGCTCGAGGTTTCGCGCCTGTTCGTCGAGAAACGATGGGACATGAATGTCACCGATGGGTTGATCGAGGCAGCGCACGGTCGCTCAGCGGTTCATTATCTGACGACGCGTGATCAGCCCTGGCCGGACCGATTCCTGAAGTGAACGGGCCGATCGATTGGCTGCATCGGCTCAGGCGGCGACGAGCGGCGCTTTCGGCCAGAGCCGTCGGCCGTTCGCCGTATAACCTCCAGCTTATTCAGGAGATGTGCCGCCACGTCCCCGACTTGCCCCCCGTCTTCTCCAACACCCGCACGTCGCCAATCACCATTCCCCGATCCACCGCCTTGCACATGTCGTACACCGTCAGCAACCCGACCTGCACCGCCGTCAGAGCCTCCATCTCGACGCCGGTCTGACCGCTGCAGGCCACCGTCACCGTGCAGCGCACCGACGACGTGGACTCGTCGATCGACAGGTCGACGACGACCTTCGTGATCGCGACCGGATGGCAGAGCGGGATCAGCTCGCTGGTGCGCTTGGCGCCCTGGATCGCCGCGATGCGCGCCACGCCGAGCACGTCGCCCTTCTTCGCAGTGCCGGACGCGATCAGCGCCAGCGTCGCCGGCTGCATCGCGATGCGGCCGGTCGCGACGGCGACGCGCTGCGTCGCGGCCTTGTCGCCCACGTCGACCATGTGCGCCTGCCCGGCCGCGTCGAAATGCGTCAGGCCGGACCCGGGCGCGGTCTCCGCCATCGTCACCGCCGCGTATCCACGTCGACCCGCAACGCCTGCGACGGCGATGGTTCGAAGCCGAAGCGGGTCGCGACCTGGCGCGCCGCGATGCGCTGCAACGGCAGCCGAATCGTCACGCCGTCGACCATCGTCAGGTGCAGGGCCGCCTCGATCGTCGAAACAGTGTCCGCGTCATCGCCGCCGGATATCCGCGACAGCACGTCGTCGTCCAGCAGCGCGCCGCCCTCGTCGCGCAGCAGGTCGGCCACCACCACCGTGTCGTGGTCGTGCAGCACGCCGATGATCGGCTCGCCGACGGCCGAGCGCGCCTGCATCAGGAAGCGGCCTTCGTCGTCCAGCCACAACGACGTCGGCGTCGTCGCGACGCCGGTGTGGCCGAGCAGCTCCCAGGTGCCGGCCTCGCGCGGATGCAGGTGCCACACGAACGGCGTGTACTCGAGCTCGACGAAGACCCGCTGCGGTCCGTTCTGGAAGATCCACGAGCGTCCGGCCGACGCGTAGTTGCGGCCGATGAACGCGATCATCGCGGCGTGCGTGATCGGCAGCCGCGGGCCGTCCTTCTCTTCGCCGATCCGCCAGCGTCCGCGCGCATCGAGCGCGAGCCAGCCGGTGCAGTCGGGCACGTCGGGCCAACGGGACAGCGCCTGCCTGACCAGCTCATCCATGGGGGGCAACGCCTGCGGCGGTCGGTTCGATCGGGGGGACGGGCATCCCCCGATCATACCCAGCGCCAGGTGGCGAAGGCCGCCCGGCGGTCGCAGGCCGGTCGATCTGCGACGCGAGAAAGCCGACCACGCGGCGCGGCATCCAGTCGCCGCCGTGCGTTCCCGCGGCGAGGAAGCCGACATGGCCGCCGTGCGCGGGAAAGTCGAGCGTGACCACGGCCGACACCTCGTCGTCGCGGGGCAGCGCGACTTCGGGCAGGAAGGGATCGTTCCGCGCGTTCAGGATCAGCGTGGGCAGCGCGATGTCGCGCAGCAGCGGCTTGCTCGACGCGCGCCGCCAGTAGTCGTCGGCGTCGACGAAGCCGTGCACGGGCGCGGTGACCGCGTCGTCGAAGGCCCGCAGGTCGCGCGCCGCCTCCATGCGCACGCCGTCGAACAGATCCGCGTACGCGTGCAGCTTCAGGCGGCTCTTGGCCTTCAGCGTGCGCAGGAACATCCTGGCGTACACGCGGTTGAAGCCGCGTCCGAGGCTGGCGCCGCCGGCCGCCAGGTCCATCGGCGCGGAGATCGCGGCGGCGGCGCGGACGACGCC
>CAHJXF010000034.1 GCA_903644065.1 Betaproteobacteria bacterium | reverse complement strand
GCGGGCGCGACGGTCGGCCTCGAGGTCGGGACCGCGCTGCTCGAATGGCTCGGGCTGGCGTTCCTAGTCGTCTACATCGGCAAGAGCCTGCTCGCAGGGACGACGCTCGCGGCCACCGCCGTCGCGCGCGCCTGGCACAGCGCCGACCAGCCGCCGGCGACGCGCAATGTCAGCGTGGTGACCGCATCGCACGAACTGGCGATGGCCGTGGCGCTCGTGTTCCGCGGCGTGCTGCAGGGCGTGGTCGCATTCCTGCTGGCCAAGGGCGTCGCCGCGGCGGCGGGGCGGGTGCCGGAACTGGTCGCCGGGCTCCGCAAGAGCCGCCTGGGCGGATCGTTCGCCGAATGAAGGGAGCGCAACTGGGCGGCGCTGATCGACAACCCACGACTGCGCGATCGCGTCACGACACCGCGACTCGATCGCGGTGGCGCGCCCACCTCGACCCCAAGTGCGGCAGCCGGGTCGTCAGGCGCCCCTTCGCCGGCCACGGCCCCGAACTCGTTCCTCAAGCCAAAGCTCCCGAAAACGGAGCTGGAGCCGGGCGCCATCCCAGGGTCCCCGATGCCGACGATCAACGCGATGCCGTCCGTCCCCGATGGGTTTCCCGCAATCCCGCAGAGCGTCGTCAATACGTTCGAGGCCACGCCGACTCCGGAAACCCTGACCGAGTCGACGAAGCTGTATCGCGTGATCGGGGACGGCAACAATCCATCGGGCGACTTCTGGACGCGCTCTCTTCCTGCCACGGAAGGCGACTGGCGGGCCGGTTCAGCGGTCAAGGGCGAGTGGAACGGCGACGGCGGCTATGTCGAGTACACCGTTCCCAAAGGCGGCCTTCCGGCCTGGACCGGAACGTCTGCACCCCAACAGGCCGCACTTCCCGGGTACGTGTTGCCTGGCGCCGCAGATCAGGTCGTCGTGAAGCTGCCACCCGGCGCGGTGCCGTCCGCTCCCATTCCCACGCCGTGGAGCGGCCCTTGAGCGGGACCTGATGCAGTGAGCGAAGACACCGACCGCGTCAAGGCGCTTCTTGATCGATTGGACCGCTTTCTCGCCTTGTTCGGGCAGATGCTCGGGGAGCAGCGCGCGTTGAATGAACGCGATGAACTCGAATCGGGTCGCCCGTTGGCTGCGGGCGCAGCGCTGCTCGAGCAGATGCTCTATGCACGCACCGTTCTCGAGGACCGAAGGCGCGATCTTCGCGCGAGCTACGTTGCCAAGGCGGCCAAGGTCTTCATCAGCGAACTGTGGTCGCTTGGCGGCGACATGCCCCACCTGGACTTCGACATGTCCCATCTTATCGGCGCCGATGCGCTCATGGCCCTTCGCGAAGAAATCTCGCTTGAAGCCCTGCTGTTGACGCGCGACCTCAACGACGCCGTACGGATGGCGGCGCTCATGCGCGACCGGCCATCCACGACCGATCAGTCGGAACCTCGTTCGTCGTGATGCATACCGCGCCCTCGAGCGGGTCGGGCTGGCTCGTCGACTACATCTTCAAGAGCCTGCCGGCCGAGCGAAGCACGCGGCCACCGCGGTCGGTCGGGCATCACACCGCCTCGACCCGTCGCCCGCGATGCGCGAGGTCAGGATCAATCTTCGTAACGAACCATGACGGTCGAATACGAGTTCCGTAAACCGCCCCGAACCGACGCGTTGGTCGCCGCGACCCGTTCTCGGGCCGACACTTGGGTCTACGACATCGATCGCGCCTACCCGCCCGAGCAACCGGTGCCGAGCGAGGCGATCGTGGGTAGTTGGGAAGTCGACAGGCTCGGCAATCTGACCGGACGGTTCGCACGCAACGATCGCTACCGACCGGTCGAGCGCTGCACGCGCCTGTTGAAGCCGTATGTTCACGCCGCAGCGAAGAGCAATCGGGACCAGTGGATCGTAGAGATCGATGAACGCGGCGAATCGTCGTTTCCCGACATTCCTCCGCATCTCGTCCGCGGCTGGTGGTACGTCGACGCCGATGGTCGCGTGAGCGACCAGTTCAGGCCGAACTCGTTGTGGCAGGATGATGTGGACGCCGTCGCGGTTGCTGACCGCTGACCGATGCACTCGACGACAAATTGCGATGGCCGCCAGCCTATGCGACGAAGTCCTGAGTGCCGCAGGTCCAGCCGACATAGAGCGCGATCGCTTCGTCGAGGTCACTCATTCCCGCAATGGTGAAGCGGACCTCCGGCAACCGGCCCTTGGCCTTGACCTTCAGGTCGGTGGACGGCCGTTCGAAGTCGTAGCTCGTCAGCGCGACCTTGCCGGTGCGCACCTCACGCGAGAAGCTCCAGTCGGAGATGCACTCCGTGTCGGGAGACGTCTCGGCGCCATGCTCGATATACGGCAGCGACTCGCAGGACGGGGCGGCATCGTGTGCACTGGCGGCGTCGACCAGGATCAGCTTATGGTGCCCGTCGCTATGCTCGAAGTACCAGTAGATGCCTTCGTGTTCGAGCAGGCGCGTCACGAAGTTGAAGTCGGTCTCGCGGTATTGCACGCAGTAGACCCACTTCCGATAGTTGCGAAACAGTTTGAAGTCGCGCAGCTGGATCTGCACGGTCACCGGCTTGCCGAGCAGGTCCTCCGGCTGGAGGTCCGGCTTCTCGCTCAGCAGGTCGAGCTGGATCTCGCCCAGCGCGCTCAGCCCGACCGATGCGGTCATCGACTCGAACAGGAGGTCGGTCGGGGGAAGCGGCGACGAGAGGACGATCGATGGCGGCATGCAGCACTTTATCGGGAGGCCGTCTACGCACTGTTGCCGCAACGCCTGACGGGGTAAAGCGACGAAAGTCACGAGTCGGCGATTATCACCGCATCGATGGCCGTCGGCGTGCGGTCCCAGGCAAGGCGCCAGTTTCCGTGGCCGGCCACGCGATCGGTCGTCGAGCGACCGGCGTCCGGGGGCGCGCAGCGCAAGCCGCATCCGGTCGACGATGCGTGACTTGCCTGCAACACGCAGCGCCCCACAACGAGCGGATTGCCTGCGAAGTTTGCAACGGAGGCTGTCGCGGTCGTCGCCGGCATGGGCCATCGACCGCTCCACTGCTAGACTCGTTCCAGCGCGTCGACTTGCCGAGCGCTTTCCCGATTCGCTTCCCACCCTTCTCGAACGTCGAAATCTTTGGCCGCCCTGCCCCCTTTGTCTCCGTACGGTACGGACCCGTCGCGGCTGCTCCATCCGAACGCGCCGGCGGCCGGCTGCGGCTTCGGCAACTCGCGCCTGCCCGGTCCGCTTTGCGGCAGCACCGTCCCGCATGCGCAACCGCACGCCGACGCGCCGGCCCATCACGCCGCGTGGTACGACGCCATCCTCGGCGTGTTCCCGCACCGGGTCATGGCGGTCTACCATGCGATCGGCGGCGCTCAACGCTACCTGGCGCGCGCGTTGATCGACGCGACCGGCATGGAGCTGCACGAGATGCTGGCCGGCATCCTGCCGTCGCTGCTGATCATGGTCGCGGTGCTCGCGTTGTCGACCACGATCGGAACCGCGGCAGGTGCCGCGCTCGGAGCGCTCGCGGGCGGCGTCGGGGCGATTCCCGGCGCGGCGGCCGGTGCTGCAGTCGGCCTCGAAGCCGGCACCGCGCTGCTCGAATGGCTCGGCCTCGCGTTCCTCGTGGTCTACATCGGCAAGAGCCTGCTGGCCGGCACCAAGCTCGCGGCGACCGCGGTGGGACGCGCGTGGTACAGCGTCGACCAGCCGCCGGCGATGCGCGACGTCAGTGTCGTGACGGCTTCGCACGAACTGGCGACGGCGGTGGCGCTGGTGTTCCGCGGCGTACTGCAGGGTGTGGTCGCGTTCCTGCTGGCCAAAGGCATGGCGGCCGCGGCGGGGCGCGTGCCGGAGCTGGTCGCCAGCCTGCGGAAGAGTCGGCTGGGCGGCACGTTCGCGACGTGGGTGGAACACAACTGGGCGGCTTTGGTCGAGAACCCGAAGCTGAAGGACGCGCCGCCGGCGATCGTCTGGCCACCGAATCGCGGCTTCGCGGGCACGCCGACGAACGAGACGCTCACACCGGGAACGCGGCTCGATCGCTACGGATACGACCGGGGCACGTTCGTCGCGCGGGAGGGGACGCCGGTGCCCGCGCGAAGCCTCGCACCGGGCACGACCGACAAGCCGTACAACATCTACGAGGTCGTGAAGCCGATCGACGCCGAAGGCGGCCCGGCGGCCCCTTGGTTCGGGCAACCGGGAGGCGGCATCCAATACGAGCTGCCCACGTCCGTCAAGGATGCGGTCGCCAACGGCAGCCTGCGCCGCGTCGGCCCGTGACCGAACTCGAATTCGTGCGCTCTGCACAGGCGGACGGCATCCGTTCCGACGCGTATGACCTCGATGGCAGCGGCGATCGCAACGAGTGTTACGTGCTGACTCAAGTCGACGGCGCCTGGCTCGTTTTCTACGGCGAACGGGGGCTTCAGAAGGGCCTGCGTCGCTTCGTCACGCAGGGCGCGGCGCTCGGCCATCTCCTCGCGACGTTGCAGGACGATCCGACGACGCGCTCCTGAAGGCGACCATGTCAGCCAGCCATCCAGAATTCGTGGTCATCGGTCGATGGGACGACGCGTCGTCGACGAAGCTCACGTTGCAGGACTTCGTGATCGACGGCCGGTCGACGATCCCGATCTTTTCCGACGAAGCGTCGTTCAAGCGACAAACCGCCGGCACGCCGTACGAGCGCGAGGGACTCGTCATAAATAGCGGTTTGCTGCTGTCGATGCTTAAGGACGACGATCGCCTAATCCTGGATCCGGGGAGCGCGCGCGCGGTACCGATGACGAAAGCGCGATTGGCTTCGCAAGTCGACGACGGGGATGGAACGTCGACCGCCTGACGCGAACCATCGCAATACTTGTCGAAGGATTACATCGACAAGCTTTTAACCCAAGGCGGCGTCTCGAAGATCGCCACCGCCGCACCCGCCGGTACCGTGGGTCCGCCGGGTGGGACGTTCGTCTTACCCAAGACGTTGGCCGACGAATCGATCGTGGTCAACGCAATGGCAATGTCGGAACGCTGGAACGATCGCTCGGCTTCGATCCCGGAGCACCAGGGGAGCACCAGTACGAATCGATATCCCGGATCCGCAACGACCTCGGATCCCGAGCGGCAATGAGTTCGGCGCCAACGCTCACTGGCCAGCCGGCGGCTACACAAGCGGCGGCCTGCCTGAAGCGCGGTTGACCATACGCCTGCGGGAACCGATACAGTCATCCCCACCTTCGTTGAACGCATTGTGGACACGATCATCTTCCAGAACTTCGGCGCCGAAATCCTTCAGCGGGGCGAGCAGTATTTCATTCGCTATGACGCCGGAGAGGTCGTCGTTCAAATGAAGGAACTGCCCATCAACGAGTCGGACGTGCGACGAGCGCAATTGAGCGAGAAAGACGCTTATGAGGTCATCTTGAGCGCGGAACAGTCAAATCGAGCTCGGTGACAACGACCCCTTTGCAACACGCGTTCGCGCAATGGCGTGCTGGAGCCCACATCGACTTGGTGGCATCGACGTTCCGGCAAGCGAATCTATTCGTAGTCGGCAAGAAGACACCGATAGACCGCGAAGCGGTTTTCTATCTAACCCGCTCAAGGAATCCGGAGCGCGTGTGTGTCACCGTTTCGGAAGACGCCGGCGAAGTCGGACAACTGCCTGCGGTATCGCTGCTTCAAATGACAGGTGTCACGCTGTTAAACCGCCTCGGGCCGCTTCAAGAAGTAGTGGTGATATACGGCGTAGGTGGTGATTATTTGACCGCGGAACAGCTCGCCTGGATTCGCCAGGAATCATAGGGAAAGCGGAGGTGGTGAAGCCGACCAAGCGCACGCAGGCGCGCCAGCCCCATGTTCGGACGAGCGGGAGGCGGCATCCCATGCGAGCTGGCCGCTTGCTTCGAGGACGCGATCGCCGACAACAGGCTGCGATGGGTCGGACCCATGACTAAGGACGAATTCGTGCGGCTGGCGCGGGTGGCTGGCGTCCGTCCTGCTGCTTACGACCTCGATGGCAGCGGCGATCGCAACGAGTGTTACTTGCTGACTCGGGTCGACGACGCCTGGGTCGTGTTCTACGGCGAACGGGGGCTCGAGACCGGCGTGCGTCGCTTCGTCACTCAGGGCGAGGCGCTCGACCATCTCCTCGCAACGTTGCGGGCCGATCCCACGACGCGTTCCTGATCGGCCAGACACTCCCGCCAAGACACGGCCCACCCTGGACCACCTCAACGAAGCGATCGCGCTCTACACCGGCAGGCGGATCACGAGCCACCCGTGCGAAGACGGCAAACGGGTCATCGAACGATTCGGCAGACAGGAAGGTGCGTTGCTCGTGGATCGCGTGCGGACGCTGGTCGACCAGTTGCAGACGATTCCGATCGACTGGCAGTTTCATACGTTGGCCAGTGGATCCGACGAGGCCACGCGTGTGTTGAGGCGCCGTCATCCGGAGCTGGACGAGACGGCCACGTCGGCACTGGCCTGGCTGGTCAGCTGGTGGTGGCGGTAAACGGGACTGTGAACGTGGCCGCCCGGGCTGGAAAGTGACGGATCGATTCGGCCGATCGCGGGCAGCGCTGCGCAGGGCCGGCCTTGCGGCCGGGCGCGGGTGAGGAGCTTCGATGAGTGCAGCGAAATGACCGACACCCCGATCGAATACGAAACCCGCATGCCGCCGCAGGACCCGGTACTGGTCGAAGCCGCTCGCGCACGACCGGGCGCCTGGGTCTATGAGATCGACCGGGTCTATCCACCCGATCAGCCGGTGCCGCCCGAGGCGATTCGGGGTGGCTGGGAGGTCGATCCGCAGGGCAGGCTGACTGGACGTTTCCGGAGATACCGCCGCACCTGATCCGCGGCTGGTGGTACGTGGATGTCGATGGAAAAGTCACCGATGCATTCCGGCCGAACTCGTTGTGGATCGGCGAGGTGGAGACGCGCGATGGTGCATCGTGTCCCGACCTGCCCTGATTCTTCGAGCGGGAAACACGTTGCGTCCACGGCAACGCTCTGCGCATTCGACGCGACGGGTGAAGTGGACGGGGTGAAGTGGAAAGGGTGAAGCAGTCACGCAGACGCGATGACGACGCATCGCCCGCAAGGTCGTCTACCGACCTGCCATCGTTCGCACGCCGGCCGCCCCTCGGCGCAGCGGACCACCGCGAAGGACGCCGCAGCGATGACGACCGTCACGACCGCCACCCGCTTCATCGTTCGTCGCGCATCGGGTCGGGTTGGCCGTATCGCTTCGGTCGAGCTGCCGGCAGACCCGATCCCAGTCGGCACGCGTCATCCACGTGTGCCATCGCGTCTTCCAGCGCCGGACCAGCGGCCATTCCCGGAACCCTCGCGCCGCGCGATATGCCAGCGATCTCATCGACCAGCCAGGTCGTGTCGAAACCGCCCCGGACGCCGCCCGGCAGCACCCGCAGGTTGTCGGAACACACCGGGGCCACTTCGAGTTCGTAGTCGCGGTGAGCTCGACGACGCCGAAGCCGGTCGTGTGCAGTCGCGACGCGATCGACTCGATGTCGCGGTCGTCGAGCTCGGTGTCGAGGAACAGGTCCGACAGCGCTTCCCAGGCAGCGATGCGCGCCGCGTCGGGCACGACGCGCTCAGTCGAACCGGTAGGCGAACTCGCCGTCGTCGACCGACAGGCGGACCGCCTTCAACGCGTGACCGGCCTGCAGCCGCTCGAGATACTCGAGCGAGATGCGCGGCAACACCGTGTTCGTCAGGATCGCGTCGATGACGCGTCCGCCCGACTCGGCCTCGGTGCAGCGCGAGACCACCAGCCTGACGACCTCGTCGTCGTATTCGAACGGCACGCCGTGGTTGTCGTCGATGCGCCGGCCGACGCGGCCGAGCTGCAGTCGCACGATGCTCTCCATCATGTCCGGCGACAACGGGAAGTACGGGACCACGACCAGGCGCCCGAGCAGCGCCGCCGGGAAGACCTTCAGCAGCGGCGCCCGCATCGCCTTCGCGAGACCGTCGGCATCGGGCATCAGGTCGGGGTCGGCGCACAGGTTCATGATCAGGTCGCTGCCCACGTTGCTGGTGAGCAGGATGATCGTGTTCTTGAAGTCGATGCCGCGCCCCTCGCCGTCCTCCATCCAGCCCTTGTCGAACACCTGGAAGAAGATCTCGTGCACGTCCGGGTGCGCCTTCTCGACCTCGTCGAGCAACACGACGCTGTAGGGACGCCGGCGGACCGCCTCGGTCAGCACGCCGCCTTCGCCGTAGCCCACGTACCCCGGCGGCGCGCCCTTCAGCGTCGATACCGTGTGCGCCTCCTGGAACTCGCTCATGTTGATCGTGATGACGTTCTGCTCGCCGCCGTAGAGCGCCTCGGCGAGCGCCAGCGCGGTCTCGGTTTTGCCGACGCCCGACGTGCCGCACAGCATGAACACGCCGATCGGCTTGGTCGGGTTGTCGAGCCGGGCGCGCGACGTCTGGATGCGCCGCGCGATGATGTCGAGCGCGTGCTTCTGGCCGATCACGCGCTGGTTCAACGTGTCGGCGAGCTTCAGCACCGCCTCGACCTCGTTCTTCACCATGCGGCCCACCGGCACGCCGGTCCAGTCCTGCACCACGCTCGCGACCGCATGCGCGTCCACCGTCGGCAGGATCAACGGCGCATCGCCCTGCAGGGCCGCGAGGCGGACGTGCAGCGTCGCGAGCCCGGCGAGGCGTTCGGCACGAAGCGTCGCGGATGCAGCCGCTGCTCCGCGGTCAGCATCGCTCCGCGCGTCGCCATCCACACGGCTTTGCACATCGACCTGCGCTTCACCTAGCGATCCGTCCTCGGTGGGTAGCGAGGACCCGGTCACGCCGGTGCCCGTCACCTCCGCGCTTGCGGCATCTCGCAGTTCCGCCCGCAGCGCGAGGATGCGATCGACGAGTTCCTTTTCCTCCGCGTGCCGCGCCAGCAGTTCGGCGTGTCGCGTCGTCTCGTCTTCGATTGCCCTCTTCGTGCGCGCCTCGCGCTCGCCGGTCACGATGCCGATCGCGGCCTCGCGCTCGATGATCGCGCGCTCGACTCCGAGTGCCTGCAGCCGGCGTTCGGCGTCTTCCAGCGCTGCCGGCGTCGCGTGCTGGCTGACCGCGACACGCGCGCACGCCGTGTCGAGCAGGCTCACGGCCTTGTCGGGCAGCTGCCGCGCCGGAATGTAGCGATGCGACAGCGTGACGGCCGCCTCGATCGCCTCGTCGAGGAGCGCGACGCGATGGAACTTCTCGAGGATCGCCGCGACGCCGCGCAGCATGAGGATGGCCTTCGCCTCGCTCGGCTCGTCGACCTGTACGACCTGGAAACGCCGCGTCAGCGCGGGATCCTTCTCGATGTGCTTTTTGTACTCGGCCCAGGTGGTCGCCGCGATCGTGCGCAGTTTGCCGCGCGCCAGCGCCGGCTTCAGCAGGTTGGCCGCGTCGCCGGTGCCCGCGGCGCCGCCCGCGCCGATCAGCGTGTGGGCCTCGTCGATGAACAGGATGATCGGCTTCGGCGAGGCCTGGACCTCATCGATCACCGACCGCAGCCGGCTCTCGAACTCGCCCTTCATGCTGGCGCCGGCCTGCAGCAGGCCGATGTCGAGTGCGTGCACCGAAACGTCCTTCAGCTGCGGCGGGACGTCGCCGCGCACGAGCCGCAATGCGAAGCCCTCGACGACCGCGGTCTTGCCCACACCCGCCTCGCCGGTCAGGATCGGATTGTTCTGCCGCCGTCGCATCAGGATGTCGATGATCTGGCGGATCTCCTGGTCGCGGCCCGCGATCGGGTCGATCTCGCCCTGGCGTGCGCGCTCGGTCAGGTCCACCGCATAGCGCTTCAACGCTTCCTGCTTGCCGAGCGCAGCCGGGGCGATCGCGCCTTCGGTCGATCCGTCGCCGGAACCGCCCGCATCGCCCGCGACCGCCTGGTCTTCGGGCGATCCCTCGACGATGCTCGCGAACCGGTCGGTCAGGTCCTCGAGCCGGATGCGATCGAACTGCTTCGACAGCGACACCAGCGCCACGCGCAGCGATCGCGTCTTCAGCATGCCGACGATCAGGTGGCCGGTGCGCACGCGCGTGTCGCCGAACATCAGCGATGCGTACATCCAGCCCTTCTCGGTCGCGTCGTCGATCCAGTCCGAGTAGCCGGTGACGGCGGTCGCGCCGCGCGGCAGCCGGTCGAGCGAGGCGGTGAGGTCGCTCGAGAGCGCCGACTCGTCGATCTGCGCATGCCGCACGATGCGGTGCAGGTCGGAGTCGGGCGCGTTGAGGATCTGCACGAGCCAGTGCTGCAATTCGACCCGCGAGTTGCCGCGGATGCGACAGAAGGTGGTCGCGCTCTCGATCGCGCGGTAGGCCAACGGGTCGAGCTTGCTGAACAGCGCCTTCGGGGAAATCTCGAGCATGGACGGGTCAGTGACGGAATCGTTGATGGGTGGGATGGAGGTGCAGGTCGGCGCGATCGCGCGGAGCGGCTCCGGCCGCTTCGTCGTTGCCGATCCAGGTCGTCAGGCCGAGCCGCACGTGTCGGCCCAGTCGCGGGGCCGGCACGTCGGACCCCTTCAGCACCAGCTCCAGGTCCCAGCGCAGATCGATCCCCGCATAGCGGGCGACCCAGTCGCACAAAAGGGGCCAGCCGGTCCCGTCCGGCAGGAACACCCGGTACTGGGCGAGCGTCAGCGGACCGAGCACGATGCGAAAGCGGAACTGCCGGTCGTGAACTTTCGTCCCGCTGTTGGCCGTCTCGCCGAGACGCGCGCGCTCGACCCGCACGCCTTCGCGACGGTTGCGGGCGTGGCCGAGCCGCGTGCGGTCCGCGCGGTCGAGAACCAGCCACTGCGCGACGTGTTCGACGATCTGCACGGGCACGTCGAAGAAGCGTGTCAACAACTTGCGCAGACCTTCGGGATGTCGGCTGCGCGATGCGAGGAGGCCTGCCTGGAACAGCTCTGCGGACGCCGGGATGGCGCTCGGCGTCGAGCCGGCGCCACCGAACCCGATGCTCGAACCGAGCCATGCCGAGAACCGGTCGTGCTCGACCCGATCGAGATGCGTGGTCGGTTGCGCTTGCGCCCACGCGCGATAGAACAGCGTCAGCAGCCGGTGATGGAAGATGTCGAAGAAGCGCGCCATCGTGGGATCGCCATGGAGCCGCTGCCGCTCGCGGGCGTACTCCGTGATGTGGAGCGGCATCGGTCCCTGCGATCCGAAGAGTCCGAAGAAGCGCACGCCGAGCCGCGGCGCGACCGGCGCGCTGCGGTCGAGCCGACTGAGCGCGGCAGGCGCGAAGTCGAGGTCGGCGTCCTGCGACAGGCGCAGTCCCTCCTGCGAGGGCCGCGCCGCCCTGCCCCACGGCGGCGATTCGGGGAACAGCGACTCGACGCGCCGCAATACCGCGAAGAAGTCGTGCGCGTGCGGATCGGCCTCGATCGCGTCGAGCAGCGCAGACAGCGCCGCCTGCCGCGTCGCTGCGGCCTCGGACACGTCGGCGGACGCCTGCCGGTTCACAGGATCGGTCGCGTGCCGACGCGCGGCGGCCAGCGTGTCACCTCGCCGCGCTGCGACGTTCGCAGCGTCAGCTGCGTGAACGTGTTGAGCGACGCGTGCCGCGCGAGGAAGCGCTCGAGCACGCTCGCGAAGAGGTACGCGCTGCTGCCCTGGTACGCGAGTTCGTCGAGCTCGAGGACGAGCGAGACGCCGGTCCCGAACGTCAGGGGCCCGCGAAACGGCAGGCGGCGCACGGCGGACGCCGCCGCGAGCGTGCGAATGCCTTCGACCTGCCGAGCCCAGCTGCGGTCCTCGGGCGGCGAGTAGAGGTCGAGGGCCCGCCGCAGCGTCTGCGCGGCCCCCTGCGACGTCTCGCCCATCAACGACTGGTGGTTCAGCGCGAGATGGCTGACGAGGCTCCAGCCGAGTTCGCCCACCGGCCGTCGCGTGACGGGACGGGTCGGACCGTGGATCACCTCCACGCGCTGGACCGGCCCCGGTGCGTCGAGCCGCCACGCCGAGGCGCCGGCGCGCGCCGCATTGCGCGGCAGCAGCGTCGGCAGGTCGCGGTTCGTGACGAGTGCCGTGATGGACAGCTGTCGAAGGTCTTCCCGATACGGCGCATGGCGCGGATCGACGAGCGACAGGAAGACCTCCTCGCCGATGTACGCCGAGCGGGCGCCGTCCTGCTTCTGCTTCGGCGACAGGAGGCGCGGCTCGCGGCGCACCGTGTAGTAGCCGTGGGAGGCATGCGCGTCGCCGGCCGACGTCGTCCGCAACGGTTCGTGATCGGTGGCATACAGCGGCAGGAACGCCTGCTGCGCCACGCTGCCGATGCCGAAGCCGGTCACCGACTCGATGCTGTGGATCTCGTAATCCATCGGCCGCGTCCGGTCCGGCACCGCGTGGTACTCCCACTGGTCGGTGCCGACCTGGATGCGGTCGAGACGCTTCGAGAAGAGATTGATCGCAGGCGTGCAGAAGAGCGACAGCGTGCTCGCGTCGACCAGCGCTTCCAGCGCCGCGTCGCCCCGGCCGAAGAACAGCACCATTTCGACGTCGTCCGACGTGACGTGCGCGAGACGCGGCGCGAGCGCCGCGAGCTCGAAGAAGAGCAGGCGTCGCGGCATGACCGAGGCTTCCTGCAGCAGCCGATGCCCGGAGAACGTCCGCAGCGACTCGGGCAGCAACGCCTCGTCGGCGGCGAAGCCGATCGACCGCACGCTGTCGGCGCCGCGCCATCCGTCCGCCGAACGCGCGAAGTCCTGTCCGCTGCCGAAACGCACGAGCGAGCCCATCACGTTCGCCGCGATCAGCTCGTGCAGGCGGAACGCGACGTCGTCGGGGGCGCTGATGCAGAACACGAGCCGGTCGAGGCCGATCTGATCGAAGCGCAATCCCCCGCCCGCCTGCAACCGGATGCGCAGGCCACCGGGGCTACCCTGCGCCTCGGGCAGCCGCGCCATCGGCAGATCGCTCGCGTAGCTGAAGTACCGGACCGCCGTCAGCGTCACCGGCCACAACGTGACTTCGTGGGCCGTGCGGAACTCGCAGTGCGTGTCCTGGCCGCGCGCGACCTCCGACAGCACGGCCGTCCCGCGCGGCACGACGTGGCCGCGCGCGAGATTGGGATCGGTGACATCGACGTCGAAGCGCGTGATCATCATCGACGGCAACGGCGCGAGGAAATTCGGGTAGGTCGTCTCGAGCAGGTGGGCGATCAGCCGCGGCTGCTCGGCATCGAGCTTCAGTTGAACGCGTGCCGCGAGGAACGCGAAGCCCTCGAGCAGCCGCTCGACGTACGGGTCGGCGACCTCCATGCCCTCCATCCCGAGACGGCCCGCGATCTTCGGGAACTCGGCGGCGAACTCGGCACCCACCTCGCGCAGGTGGATGAGTTCGTCGTTGTAGAGCCGCAGGAGACGCGGGTCCATTACGGACGGTGCCCTGCCTGCTGGAGCGGCGTCCTCGCCGCATCGCGCACCTGCACCTGTCCCGCCTCGAGGTCGAGCTGCGTCCGCAACAGGATCTCGATCGGCAACGGCTGCGACCAGAGATGCCCGCGAATCTCGAGCTCGATGACGTTGTGCGTGTCCAGTACGCTTTCGGATTCGAGCGCGCGAATGCGCAGCGTCTCGGCCATCACGCGCGGCTCAAAGCGGAGAATCGCTTCGCGAATCGCGGTTACGACATCGGTCACGTCGAGCTTCGACGCCAGCTCGCCGGTCATCGGCGGCATGCCGAAGTTGAGCACGCTCGTCGACAGCATCGGATACGCGAGCGTCTCGTTCCGCGAAAGCGGCTGGACCGCGTTGAACAGCGTCCCGAGGTCGCGCAGCACCGCCTGACGGAAGCGCGTCTTCGACATGACCCGATCGAGCTCGCCCTCGAGCCGATCGCCCGGGCGGTCGTCGGTCAGACGATCGAGCAATGAGGGTTGCAGCCGATTGCGGGCATCGACGGACATCGAGGCGATCGATCAGTCGATGACGGTCGGCGAGATGATCAACTCGCGCGTCTCCAGCAGGCCGACCTCCGTCGTGTCGGTGACGAAGAGGCGTTGGCCGATCCCGCGGTACTGCTCGGCGCCCGTTTCGATCCACGCGGTCTTTCGCGCGAGCAGCAAGCCACCGTCGTCCTCCTGCTCGGTCTGCACGTAGCGCACCGGGATCAGCGCCATCGTTTCCCCGCCCGTGGCGAGCGTCAGCTGCGCGGGCGCCCAGACCAGGTCGCGAAGATCGACCGGCGCTTCGACGACGACCTTCGACAACGCACCGAACGGGATCCATCGATAGCCGTCACCGACGACCGCTTCGAGGATCGGGCCGAGCCGTGCATCGGCATCGGCGATCCATTCGAACGCCAGACCGTTCAACGTGCCGCGCGTCGCCGGCGCCGCGTCGAAGGCCCCGGCACGCAGGCGCGCGGCACCCATGGGATCGCCGTTCCCGTCCGCGGCCAGCGCGTCGATCAGCGAGGCGATCCACTCGTCAGCCGTCCCGTGCACGGCCGGCCTGGCCTTGCCCGCCATCACCGAAGCCCGCAGCGTCTCGCACGCGATCGCCTCGCGGTAGACGGCGACCATCGCCAGGCTGTTCGGATCGAGTTCGCCGCACACCTCGAGCTGCCGCGCGGCGCGTTGCCGGTCTCCCAGCACGCACAGCAGCTGGAACAGGAAGATCCGCAGCTTCGCGTCAGCCGGTCGCTCGCGTACCTCGGACTCGAGCGCCTGCAGTGCCGCGCGCGGCTCGCCGGCGGCGAGCAGCGCCTCGGCCGTCCGCTTCATCGCGCGCTGCCGCCGCGGTCGACCGTCATTGGGGGAGCACTTCGTCGCTGAACGAATACGACCCCGCGCTGCCACCGGTGGCCTGCTGCTTCTTGTATTCGATCTCGATCTTCGTGAACGCGATCGTGACCCGCTCGATCGGCCAGCCATCGGTACCGACGTCGATCGCGACATCGACGACCCGCGCCCCGGACAGCGAGAGCCGATAGTAGTCGAGTACGCTGCCGCCGGCCTTGCGCATCGACAGCACGGCCTCCTTGACCTCGTCGTTGGTCGCGAGAGCGCTCAATAGACCGACCGATGCCGAGTCGACGCCCTTGGTGACGACGAGCTGCCGGTACGACCGGCGGGCCGTGGCGGCGGAGGAGCCGATCGCCGACCCAGCCTGCACGCCCCAGGTCCACCCGAATACCTGGATGTCGTCCTCGTGCCCCTCGGTGCTCGACTCGCCCTTGACCTTGCCCGCGCGCTTCGTCTTGACGTGCAGGAAGATGTCGGACTGGCTGCCGCGATCGACCGGGTTCGAGAGCGACGCGGTCATCGAGCCCCCCTCGCGCGACACACCGGCGCCCCGGGTGGACGCCGGGCGGCGCCAGAAGCCACCCCGACGTCCGACCTCGTGACACCGGGCGAGACCCGGGCAGCGTCCAGCAATGCCATCGCGTTCAGACCTTCTTGTTGGTCGTCACGTCCCAGCCGCCGATGATTTCGCCGCCGAGCGTGCCGTCCGGCTTCTGTTCCTTGTACTTGAACTCGATCTTGCCGAAGTTGAGCGAGACCTGATCGGTCGGGATCAGGTCGGCGCCGGTAGACCCACCGGTCTGGAACGAGCTGACGAGTACCGGCGACAGGATGATCTTCAGGAACTCCTGCTGGTCCTTGCCGGCCTTGCGGCAGGTGAGCGTGGCGGTCTTCAGGTGTTCGCCGGTCGCGCCGGCGGTGAAGAGCTTCGCCGACGACTTGTCGACCTTCTTGACGAAGTGGAAGTCCTGCAGGACCACCTTGCCCGAGCCACCACCGCCGCCGCTGTTGAACGAGCCGGAGTTGGTTTCTCCGAAGCTCCACGACGTGAGCTCGATCTCACCCTTGTGCTTGTCGTCGGTCGACTCGCCATCGACGCCGTCAATCTTCAAGAAATAATCGACTGTTGCCATCTTCTTAAACTCCCTTAGGTTCGACGTTGATCAATGCAAACGAGGCGCTAAAAACTCTCGGGCCGCAAGTGTCCGCCCGAGTCATTCCACGAACATTTCATCCCGCGGTGATTCAACTCACGCGGCCTTCTCGGACGGCAGCTTCGAGACCAGGCGCAACGACACCGTCAGGCCTTCGAGCTGGTAGTGCGGCCGTAGGTAGAACTTCGACGAGTAGTAGCCCGGGTTGTCGGGAATCTCCTCGACGGTGACCTGCGCGGCCGCGAGCGGCTTCCTCGACTTGACGTCCTCGGACGAGTTGGCTGGGTCGCCGTCGACGTAATCCATGATCCAGCTGTTCAGCCAGCGTTGTATGTCGTCGCGCTCCTTGAAGCTGCCGATCTTGTCGCGCACAATGCATTTCAGATAGTGGGCGAAGCGGCAGCACGCGAACAGATACGGCAATCGCGCAGCGAGGTTCGCGTTCGCGGTCGCATCGGGGTCGTCGTACTCCTGCGGCTTCTGCAGCGACTGTGCGCCGATGAAGGCGGCGAAGTCCGAGTTCTTGCGATGGACGAGCGGCATGAAGCCGTTCTTGGCGAGCTCGGCCTCGCGCCGGTCGCTGATCGCGATCTCGGTCGGACACTTCATCGCGACCCCGCCCTCGTCGGTCGGGAACGCGTGCGTCGGCAGGCCCTCGACCGCGCCACCGGCCTCGATGCCGCGGATCTTCGAGCACCAGCCATACAGCTTGAACGACCGGTTGATGTTGACGGCCATCGCGTACGCCGAGTTGGCCCACGCATACGCGCCGTGTTCTCCGCCCGACGTGTCCTCCTCGAAGTCGAACTCCTCGACCGGACTCGATTTCGCGCCGTATGGCAGGCGTGCCAGGAAGCGCGGCATCGCCAGACCGACGTAGCGCGCGTCTTCCGAAGCACGCAGCGAGCGCCAGCCGGCGTACTCCGGCGTCGTGAAGATCTTCGTCAGGTCGCGCGGATTGGCGAGCTCCTGCCACGAACTCATCTGCATCAGCGCCGGGCTCGCCGCACCGATGAACGGTGCATGCGCCGCCGCGGCGACCGCGGAGAGGCCGTTGAGCATCTCGACATCCACCGGCCCGTGATCGAAGTAGTAATCCCCGACGAGACAGCCGAACGGCTCGCCACCGAACGTGCCGTACTCGTCCTCGTAGATCCGCTTGAAGATCGGGCTCTGGTCCCACGCTGTGCCCTTGTAGCGCTTCAGCGTCTTGCCGAGGTCGAGCTTCGAGACGTTCATCACGCGAATCTTCAGCATCTCGTCGGATTCGGTGTTCGTGACAAGGAAGTGCAGACCACGCCACGCGCTCTCGAGCTGCTGGAAGTCGGCGTGATGCAGAATCGCGTTGACCTGACGCGACAGGCGCTTGTCGAGTTCGGCAATCATCGCCTCGATCGACATCACGACGTCGCTGCCGATCAGGTTCGTCTGCGCGAGCGCCTGTTGTGCCAGCGTCTGCACCGCCTGCTCGACCGCCGACTGTGCATCGTCGGACTTCGGCTTGAACTTGTTGCTCAGGAGGCCGGCGAATTCGCCGCCCTCGAATTCGATCCCCTGCAAGCTCGATTGCTGGGTCGACGATTCTTGCGCCATGGTTGTTCTGCTCCGCTCAGTGTTTTGCAATGCTCGGGGTCGACTCTAACCGGCTCGCCGGACCGGCGCTGCGGCACGCCATCCGCACATCAGCCTTCGGCCGCCGGCTTGCGCGCGTCGGCGAGCGACTTCAGCAACGCTTCGTCCTTGATCACGCGGGCGATCAACTCCTCGGCATCGGTCTTGCCGTCCATGTAGGTCACGAGGTTGGCAAGCTGCTGGCGCGCCTGCAGCAACTCCTTCAGTCCGTCGACCTTGCTTGCGATCGCCGCGGGCGAGAAATCGTCCATGCTCTCGAACGTGATGTCGACCGCCAGATTCTTCTCGCCGGTCAGCGTGTTCGGGACCTGGAACGCGACGCGCGGCTTCATCGCCTTCATCCGGGCATCGAAGTTGTCGACGTCGATCTCGAGGAACTTGCGTTCTGCGATCGGCGGCAGCGGCTCGCTGGGCTTGCCCGAAAGGTCGGACAGGACGCCCATCACGAACGGCAACTCGATCTTCTTCTCGGCACCGTACAGTTCGACGTCGTATTCGATCTGGACGCGCGGCACGCGATTGCGCGCGATGAACTTCTGGCTGCTCGTGGCCATGCGGTGCTCCTGGGTGGCTTAGGAATGCGGGATCCCGGCCAACTTCTCGATCTGGTCGAGCGTGTCGGGTGCGAGGTCACGAATGATGTCGAGGAAGTTCTTGTTCATCAAGCGCTGCGAGCGACGAATCAGGAGCGGCGCGGGGTTACTGGGCTCGTGGCGCTCGAGCCAGGTGCAGACGCGCTCAAGCGCTTCGACTGCCTCCTCGCGCGTCGCGATCGCGCCGTTGCCCGGGCCGGCGATCGCGATCTCGCCGCCCGCACGGCCGCCCGGTGCCAC
>CAHJXF010000033.1 GCA_903644065.1 Betaproteobacteria bacterium | reverse complement strand
CGGGCGGCATCGCCGGCCTCGGCTGGGCGCGCGGCGGACGCAGCGCCTCGAGCGGTCCGCTGTCGGACAGCAGGTCGTCGTCGGCCGAGTCGCGCAGGCCCGGATCGACCCGCGACGGCGCAGCGGGCACTTCGTCCATGCGCTTGATCGCGCGTTCGATGAGACTCACGTCATTCTCCTAGGGATCACGCCGCGACCGAGTGCGCGAGGAAGAAGGCGAGGCCGGCGCCGTAGAGGCACGCGAGGCCCGATGCTCCGGCGACGAACCAGGTCAGCTTGCGACGACGGGTCCGCACCTGCCCGTCGGTCCAGATCATCGTCACGGTGCCGAGGATCGGCAGGCCCGAGATCTCGCGCAGCGCCTTGCGGTCCGAGAAGGTCGGCCGCACCTGGCCCATCAGGAACGCCACGCCGATGCCGCCGGCGAGCGCGCCCAGGAACACCATCGAGATCAGCAGCACGCGGTTGGGCGCAACCGGTCGCGGCGACACGCGCGGCGGGTCGATGACGCGGAACTCGACCAGGCCTGCGGACGCGTCCATGTCGCTCGACATCTGAGCCGACTCGCGCCGCCCGATCAGCTTCTCGTAGTTGGCCTTGTTGACTTCGTAGTCGCGATTGAGCTGCTGCAGGTCGGCCTCGATCTTGGGCACGTTGTTGGCCGCCGACTTGAGCTTGTTGTAGCGCGCCTCGTAGGCGGCGACGCGGGTCTGCAACGACGCGACGTCGGACTCGGCCTGCGCGAACTGCACCTGCAGCTGCTGATAGACCGGGTTGGCGGACAACGGCGAACGGCCCGGCGTGGCCTTGACCATCGCGGCGATTTCCGCCTTCTTCTGCGACTCGAGCTCGGCGATGATCCGCTTCGTCGAGATGATGTCGGGATACGCGTCCGTGAAGCGCAGCCGCATCTCGTCGAGGTTGTGCTTCAACGCGGCGATGCGCGAATCGAGTTCCGGCACGGCGACGCCCTGGCTCGACGACTCGGCGTTGCTGTTGAGGAAGACCGTGTCCTCGCCGGCCATCTGCCTGCGCAGCGCGTTGCGACCGTTCTCGGCTTCCTGCAGCGACAGGCGCGCGGTCGCGAGCTCGTTGCCCGCCTCGGACATCTGGACGAAATAGTCCTTGCCGTTGCCCTGCATCGTCGACAGGTTGTTGATCTTGAATTCCTTCAGCGCGTTCTCGGCCTGCGTCAGCTTCTGCTCGTACGACTTGATCTGGTCGTCGATGAAGCGACGCGCGGTGTCGGAATCCTTCCGCTTGTTGCCGAGGTTGGACTCGACGAAGATCGTCAACAGCGACTGCACCACCTTGCGGGCCGACTCGGGGTTCGAGTTGCGGAACGCGATGGTGTACAGGTTGATGCCGCCGCTGCTGCGCAGGTCGATGGCCCGCGTCAGGTAGTCGATCTGCGACTCGGTCTGGTCGTTGGTCTTGGCCGTCAGGTTGAGGTCGGACATGCCGACCACCTTCTCGATGTTCGGCCGGCTGATCAGCGTGCGGCTCATCATCGCGATCTGCTGGTCGAGGTTGGGCTCGACCGTGAGACCCGACATCAGCGGCTTCAGCACCGACTGCGTGTCGACGTAGACGCGGGCCGAGGCCTCGTACTGGTCGGGCATCAGGTACACCGACACGGCGCCCACGATGACGATGAGCCAGGCCGCGATGAGGCCCATCCAGCGATGCAGCCAGATGTCGCGCAGCGCGCGGCGCAGTTGTTCGACGATCTCGTTCATGACACGGCTCGCTTGAGGTTCGCGGGGAAGCTCGCCCGCCGGCGGCGAACGAAGGGGCCGGGGACGCGCGCAGGCGCCCCCGCCTGGGTCAGAAGTAGCTTTCCGGGATGATCAGCACGTCGCCCGGCCGCATGTCGACGTTGGCCGTCACGTCGCCCTTCTGCAGCAGGTCGGTGAGGCGCACGCGGTACTGCACGTTGCCTTCGCGGGTGCGCAGGATGGTGGCGCGGTTGCCCGCAGCGAAGTCGGTCAGGCCGCCCACCGCGATCATCACGTCGAGGATCGACATGTTCTGGCGGTACGGGATCGTCTGGGGACGCGCGGCCTGTCCGACGATGCGCACCTGCTCGCTGTACGGCCCGACGAAGCCGGTCACGATGATGGTGACGATCGGATCCTGGATGTACTTGGTGAGCGCCTTCTCTACTTCGCGCGCCAGTTGGGTGGGGGTCTTGTTGGTCGCCTTGATATCCTCGACCAGCGGCGTGGTGATCATGCCGTCGGGCCGGACCGGCACGCTGGTCGACAGCTCGGGGTTGCGCCAGATGACGATGTTGAGGTTGTCGCCCGGACCGATCACGTACGCGTAGTCGCTGTTCGAGCCCACCTGGCCGGGCGCCGGCGGAATCTTGGAAGCGCATCCCGCGGACGCGACGAGCGCCACGGCGGCGACCGCGAGAGCCGCCGCCCGCAGCCAGGACGAACGCCCCGCAGCAACCACCGCACGTGCAATACGATCCGGCATGCCGACTCTCCCTGAATCACGAATGAATGTTAGATGTCACGGACGCGCCTCGTCGTCGCTGGGCGACTGGACCGGCGCAGGTGGTCGACGATTCTAGCAAGCAGGCAAGGGCGGCCGGCCGATCGGGCGCCACGGCTCG
The DNA here is from genome assembly GCA_903644065.1 of Betaproteobacteria bacterium. Lineage (GTDB taxonomy): Bacteria > Pseudomonadota > Gammaproteobacteria > Burkholderiales > Burkholderiaceae_D > CAHJXF01. The sequence goes on along the minus strand of CAHJXF010000033.1, from coordinate 15,973 downwards.
ACCGCTTCGTCCTGATCGAGCAACAAGTGTGCCGAGCGCGCGACAAGCGGGTGCCCGTGGCGCGCCGTGGGATCAGGACCCCCGCCGCACGGACGCGCGGTCCGACACGCGACGGGCGCGTGACGTCCAGGCTCCCCGCGACGGTACGCGAGGATGCGCCGCATCCGCGCTTTCTCTCGACGAAGCTAAGGTTGTGCGCCGATCGCCAGCGGATAAAGTCGCAGTGCGATACAGGACTTTGTACAAAGCGCCTGTCATTTACTGACGTTTTTTGACACTTCCCTCCGTAAAGTGCATCGGTCGCCCAACCATCGACGGACGGGTTTCCCGCGCTGATGCCGTCGCGGCCGTACCGCATGCCCTGCCTCGGCGGCTTTGAACGATGCGGCTCGACCGCGTGATGGGCACGCTTCTTGTACGTCTGTCCCGTCGCCTCGGCCCGCGTGCGGTGCCGGCTGGCCGATCCGGGCGACACGCGCCGCGAAACTGGATGGTTCGATGATCCGCGTATTCAGTCACTACATCTCGATCCGCATCGTGCTGCTGATGATGATCGAAGGCGTCCTGCTGCTCGGCGCGAGCCTCGCCGGGATGGCCATCCGTTTCTCGCCGAACATCCTGAGCGGCGCGACGCTGTTCACGCCCGAGGCGCTGCTGTTCACGTTCTTCATGATCGTGGTGATGGCCGCGCTCGGCCTCTACCAGGACGAGCATTCCGAATCGTTCGTGTCGATCCTCAACCGCACCATCATCGCGTTCGCGGCCGGCAGCGCGCTGATGAGCATCGTGTTCTACCTGTTCCCCGACACGTACATCGGCCGCGGCGTGTTCGCCTACACGGCGACCATCGCGTTCGGCTCGCTGTTGATCGTGCGGACCGTGTTCTTCCGCTGGACCGCCTTCGGCGTGCTCAAGAAGCGCGTGCTCATCCTCGGCGCCGGCGAGCAGGCGCAGGCGGTCCTGGAGCTGGTGTCGACCAACGCCCGCAAGCAGTCGATGGAGGTCGTCGGCGTGCATCCGCTGACCACCGCCGACGTCGCCGTGCAACGCGTGCGCATCCTGCCGGTCACGATGTCGGTCAGCGAGGCCGCCCATCAATACGGCGTGCACGAGATCATCATCGCGATGCGCGAGCAGCGCGGCGGCGCCCTGCCGGTCAGCCAGCTGCTCGACTGCAAGCTGCGCGGCGTGCAGATCACGGACCTGCAGTCGTTCTTCGAGCGCGAGCTCGGCCAGATCCGCCTCGACAGCCTGAAGGCGAGCTGGCTGGTGTTCGGCGAGGGTTGCCGGCAGGGGCTGCTGCGCGAGACCGTCAAGCGCCTGTTCGACGTGTTGGCCAGCGGCCTGCTGCTGATGTTCACGCTGCCGGTGATCGTGGTCACCGCGGCGCTGATCCGCTTCGAAGGCGGCGGTCCGATCTTCTATCGCCAGGAGCGCGTGGGCCAGGGCGGCCGGGTGTTCGAGATCCTCAAGTTCCGCAGCATGCGCAACGACGCCGAGCGCGACGGCAAGCCCAAGTGGGCCAAGTCGAACGACGACCGCATCACGCGCATCGGTCGCTTCATCCGTCGCACCCGCATCGACGAGCTGCCGCAGGTCATCAACGTGCTGCGCGGCGAGATGAGCTTCGTCGGCCCGCGGCCCGAGCGGCCGTTCTTCGTGCGCCAGCTGGTCCAGGACATCCCGTTCTACGCCGCGCGCCACAGCGTCAAGCCCGGCATCACCGGCTGGGCGCAGGTCCGCTACCCGTACGGCGCGTCGCTCGACGATGCGTCGCAGAAGCTGCAGTACGACCTCTACTACGTGAAGAACCACACGCTGTTCCTCGACCTGCTGATCCTGGTCGAGACCGTCGAGGTGGTGCTGTGGGGCAAGGGCGCGCGTTGATGGACCGGACCGACTCGGGACGCCATGGATAAGGCGGCGCTGCAGACCATCGCGGAGTGGGGCTTCTGGGGCTACGGCGTGGCGGCGGCGGGCTATGCCCTGCTCGGCGCGCTGCTGCTACTGTCGTGGCGCAGCCGACATCTGCGCGCGCTGTCCGGGTCCCTGCTGGTCGGCGCGGCGCTGGTCAGCATGCTGTGGTCGGCGACGATCGCCGCCGCCATCGCCAACGTCGGCGGCGCGCTCGTCACGTCCGGTTTCCTCGAGCTGGTGCGCGACGCCAGCTGGTTCGCCTTCATCGGCTTCCTCGTCACCCGGCCGAACCGCTTCGCACGACCGGCGGCCGCGCCCGGCGACGACACCCCGCTCGCGGGCCGCATGCCCACGCTGCTGTGGCTCGGCGTGGCCGCCGTGGCCGCGACGTTCCTGATCGAGATCGGGCGGCTCGTGGACCTGCTGCTGTTCACGCCGTCGATCTATTTCGGCGCCCGCGTGGTGCTGTCGATCCTGGCGCTGATGCTGGTCGAGCAGGTCTATCGCGGCACCGCGCCCGACGACCGCTGGAGCATCAAGTTCCTCTGCCTCGGCGTCGGCGGCCTGTTCGCCTACGACCTCGCCACGTTCGCGGACGCGATGCTGTTCCGCCAGATGGACGTGGAACTGTGGGCGGCGCGCGGCTTCATCAACCTGCTGACCATTCCGCTGATCGCGGTGTCGGCCGCACGCAATCCGCAGTGGTCGCTCGACATCGCCGTCTCGCGCCGCATGGTGTTCCAGTCGACGGCGCTGCTGAGTGCCGGCAGCTACCTGCTGATCGTGTCGGCAGCGGGGTACTACATCCGCTTCTTCGGCGGTACCTGGGGCGGCGTGTTGCAGACCACCGTGATCTTCGCGGGGTTGATCGGGCTCGGCCTGATTCTCGCGTCGGGCACCTGGCGGGCGCGACTGAAGGTGTTCATCAACAAGAACTTCTTCAGCTATCGCTACGACTATCGCGAGGAGTGGCTGCGCCTGACGCGCGAACTCACCGAGGAGGACCACGACGAAGGCTTCGGGGCGCGCGCGGTCCGCGGCATCGCCAACCTGGTCGAGGCGCGCGGCGGCGGCCTGTGGGTCAAGCAGGACAAGCCGCGCTACGAACGCATCGCCCACTGGCAGGCGCCGTTGCTGCGCGACGACGGCGAGCCGCAGGACGGCGCCCTCGCCCGTTTCCTGCAGGACAGGCAGTGGGTGATCAACCTCGACGAATACCGGGCCACGCATCCGCATTACGGCGACCTGGTCGTCCCCGAGTGGATGGGCGGCGACGAGGAGGCGTGGCTCGTGATCCCGCTGATGCTGCACGACGACCTGTTCGGCTTCATCGTGCTGTTGCCCGCCCGGACCAAGATCAACATCAACTGGGAGGTCAACGACCTGTTGAAGACCGCCGGTCGTCAGGTCGCGAGCACGCTCGCGCAGCTGCACGCCAACCGCGCGCTGCTCGTCGCCCGGCAGTTCGAGTCGTTCAACCGCATGTCGGCCTTCGTCGTCCACGACCTGAAGAACCTGGTCGCGCAGCTGTCGCTGATGCTCAGCAACGCGACGAAGCACCGCGACAACCGGGAATTCCAGGACGACATGCTCGACACCGTCGACAACGCCGTCGACAAGATGAAGCGCCTGCTGCTGCAGCTGCGCATGGGCGCCACGCCGGCCGACGAGCCGGCCCCGGTCGACCTGCAGGAAGTCGTGCTGGCGGCGCTCAAGTCGAAGGCGCCGCTCAACCCGCGGCCCAGGGTCTTCGTCGATGCGCCGGGCATCCGCACGCTGGCCCACCGCGAGCGTCTCGATCGCGTCGTCGGGCACCTGTTGCAGAACGCCGCCGAAGCGACCCCATCGACCGGGACCATCGAGGTGCGGGTCCGGGCCGAGGACCAGTCTGCGATAATCGAGGTCGAGGACAGCGGTGTCGGCATGAGCGAGGATTTCATCCGCACCCGCCTGTTCAAGCCCTTCGAGTCCACCAAGCAGAACGGCATGGGCATCGGCATCTACGAGAGCCGGGAATACATCCGGGAGCTCGGCGGTCAGCTCGACGTGCGCAGCCGCGAGACCGAAGGCACCCGCTTCTCGATCGCTTTGCCCCTGTTGCGGCCGCTCGCCGTCGCATGACCATGGAGGCCGTGATGAACGACTGGACGGAGGCGGATCGCACCGGCGTGCGCAACAAGGTCAAGGCGTCCGACGACAAGTCGGTCCTGCTGGTGGTCGAGGACGACCCGGGCATCCAGAAGCAGATGCGCTGGAGCTTCGACCAGTACCAGGTCGTCGTGGCCGAGGACCGCGCGTCGGCGATGACCCAGCTGCGGCGCTACGAACCGGCCGTGGTCACGATGGACCTCGGGCTGCCGCCCGATCCGGACCACACGTCCGAGGGCTTCGCTCTGCTGACCGAGATGCTGGGCGCGTCGCCGGACACCAAGGTGATCATGATCACCGGGCAGAACGACCGCACCAACGCGGTCAAGGCGATCGGTCTCGGCGCCTACGACTTCTACACCAAGCCCTTCGAGCCCGACCTCCTCGCGCTGGTCATCGAGCGCGCGTTCCGTCTTGCCGGCCTGCAGCGCGAGAACCGCGTGCTGCAGAACGTCAACATGCAGCTGCCGCTCGCCGGACTGCTGACACGCGATCCCGGCATGCTGCGCATCTGTCGCAACATCGAGCGGCTCGCGCCGTCCGACGTCACGGTGCTGCTGCTCGGCGAGAGCGGCACCGGCAAGGAGCTGCTGGCCCGCGGACTGCACGACCTGTCGACCCGGAAGGACAAGAAGTTCATCGCGCTCAACTGCGCGGCCATCCCCGAGAACCTGCTGGAGAGCGAGCTGTTCGGCTACGAGCGCGGCGCCTTCACCGGTGCCGCCAAGCAGACCAGGGGAAAGATCGAGTACGCCGACGGCGGCACCCTGTTCCTCGACGAGATCGGCGACCTGCCCGGTGCGCTGCAGGCCAAGCTGCTGCGCTTCCTGCAGGAGCGGGTGGTCGAGCGCATCGGCGGTCGGGAAGAGATTCCGGTCGACGTGCGGATCGTCTGCGCGACGCACCAGAATCTGAAGGAGCAGATCAAGGCCGGCCGCTTTCGCGAGGACCTGTTCTACCGCCTGTCGGAGATCGTCGTCGACATCCCGCCGCTGCGTCAGCGCCAGGGCGATCCGTCGCTGCTGGCGCGCGCCTTCGTGCAGCGCTTCTGCGCCGCGCAGAATCGCAGGCCGCTGGTACTGTCCGACGACGCGCTCGTCGCGATCGAGGCCTACGGCTGGCCGGGCAACGTCCGCGAGATCGAGAACTGCATGAAGCGCGCCGTCATCATGTCCGACGGCCAGTTCATCGGTGCCGACGAACTGGCCCTCGACGTCGAAGACGCGGCCCCCCGGATCTTCAACCTGCGGCAGGTGCGCGACGACGCGGAGCGCGGCGCGATCCTGCAGGTCCTCGGCAAGGTGGACGGCAACATCGCCCGCGCCGCGGAGATGCTCGGCGTCAGTCGTCCCACGTTGTACGACCTGATGAAGCGCTTCGGCATCCGTTGACGATCGCGTCGCCGCCCCGGCGCGGCGGCACTTCAAATCGAATCATCGCCGCGCGTGCAGGAGACACGCGGGCGTCGCACCTGCGGAGATACCGAACATGAGGCAGCCCCCATTCCGTCTCCAGGCGGTCGCGCGCACGACCGCGCTCGCCGTGGCGTGCAGCGTCCTCTTCGCCGGTTGCGGCAAGGAGGCCACCGACCATCTGGCGCGCGCCAAGGAGTTGGCGTCGAAGGAGGACCATCGCGGCGCGGTGATCGAACTGAAGAACGTGCTGCAGGCCGACGGCAACGCCACCGAGGCGCGCTTCCTGCTCGGCCGCGAGCTGCTCGCGTCGGGCGACGCGAAGAACGCGGAGATCGAACTGCAGAAGGCCTACGACCAGAAGTTCGATCCCGAGCAGGTGGTCCCGCCGCTGGTCCGCAGCCAGATCCTGCAGGGCCAGTCGGACAAGGCGTTGCGCCTGATCGACACGTCCCGTCTCGCGAGTCCCGCGGCCAACGCGGAATTGCAGACGCAGCTCGGCCTGGCCCTTTTCGGCATGGCCAGGTACGACGAGGCCGGCGCGGCTTTCGCCGCCGCGACGAAGTTCGTGCCCGACTATCCCGAGGCGGTCCTCGGCCAGGCACGGCTGACCGCGTCGAAGGGCGACGTCGACGCCGCCCGCGTCCAGGTCGACGCGATCCTGGCCAGGAATCCCGGCCAGGACGAGGGCCTGCTGCTGAAGGGCGATTTGGCCCGCAGCAAGGGGGCCGTCAAGGAAGCGATCGACGCGTACCAGGCCGTCCTGACGAAGAACCCGCGCAATTTTCTCGCGCGGCTCGACCTGGCCAGCGCGCTGATCGGCAACAACCAGCCCGACCTCGCGCAAAAGCAGATCGACGAACTGAAGAAGGGAGCGCCCCGGCATCCCGGCGTCAACTATCTCGACGCGCTGATCGCCTTCAACCACAAGGACCTGCAGCGGGCCAACGACGCCGTCTCGATCTCGCTCGCCAGCGCCCCGCAGAGCGGCGTCGCGCAGATGCTCGCCGGCGCCATCTCCACAGGTCTCAACCAGCCCGCGCAGGCCGAGCAGCACCTGCGCGAGGCGCTCAAGATCAACCCGCAGAGCCTCTATGCGCGAAAGCTGCTGGCCAGCCTGTACCTGAAGCAGCGGCAGCCGCAGAAGGCCGACGAGATTCTCCAGCCCGCGCTGCAGGCGACGCCGGACGACGCGACGCTGACCAGCCTCGCCGGCGAAGTCGCGTTGCTGAAGGGCGACTACGCCGGCGCATCGAAGAACTTCGACCGCGCGGGCAAGATGAATCCGGCCGACGCGAACGTGCGCACGCAAGGCGCCGCCGTCGACTTCGCGCGCGGCGACGAGGCGGCGGGCTTCGCCGAACTCGAAGCGGCGTCGAAGGCCTCGGTCAACAACCCCAACCCGGACATCGCGCTGGTGCTGGCGCGCGTGCAGCGCAAGCAGTACGACCAGGCGCTGGTCGCCTGGAAGACGCTCGAGAAGCGCCAGCCCGACAACCCGATGACGTACAACCTGCGCGCGGCGATCGACATGGGCAAGGTCGACATTCCCGCGGCGCGGAAGGCGCTCGACCACGCGCTGCAGCTGCAGCCCGACTATTTTCCGGCCGTGGCCAACCTCGCCTCGCTCGACGCCAGGGACAACGATCTGGACGGTGCGCGCGGTCGCTACAAGTCGCTGCTGGCGAAGGAACCCGGCAACCTGTCGGCCTTGATGGCGCTGGCGCAGTTCGAGGCCGGCCACGGCGCGAGCAAAGAGGTCGTCGTCAACCTGCTCAAGGAAGCGCGGCGCGCCAATCCGACGTCGGAGGCGGCGGTCGCCGCGCTGTCGGGGTTCTATGTCTCCAAGAACGACTTCAAGCAGGCGCTCGCGGTGGCGCAGGACGGCCTGGCCTCGTCGCCGAACAGCCCGCGCTACCTGGACATGGTCGGGCAGCTGCTGTTGCAGACCGGCAGCCCCGACCAGTCGATCGCGACCTATCGAAAGCTCGCGTCCATCAACCCCGAGTCGCTCGACTGGCAGATCCGTCTCGGCCAGGCGCAGCTCGCGGCCGGGCAGGCCGATGTCGCGTCGCAGACCTTCGGCAACGCGTTGAAGAACAAGCCCGACGCCGCGGCCGCCCAGGCCGCGGCGGTCGGCGCGCTGCTGCGCGCGGGCAAGACCGAGGAGGCTGGACGCCTGCTCGGCAACATCCGCCAGTTCGCCCCCAAGTCGCCGGCCATCCCGGAGCTGGACGCGGATATCAAGTTTGCGAGCAAGCAGTACGCGGAGGCGTCGACCGGGTACCGCAAGATGCTGGCGACCAACGCGGCGTCGCCGCTGGTCGTCAAGACCTACTCGGCGCTGGCGCTCGACGGCCGTCGGTCGGAGGCCGACAGTTTCCTGGGCGACTGGATCAAGAGTCATCCGAAGGACATCGGCGTGCGGCTCTTCGATGCCGACCTGGCGCTCCGCGCGCGCGAGTTCGGTCGCGCGGCGCAGAACTATCGCCTGGCGCTCGAGGCGCAACCCAACGACCCGCTGCTGATGAACAACCTGGCCTGGGCGTTGTGGCAGCAAAAGGACCCGCAGGCGCTCGGCATCGCGCAGAAGGCCAACTCGCTCGCCCCCGGCAACCCGGCGATCGGCGACACGCTCGGCTGGATGATGGTCGAGCAGGGCCAGTCCCGCCAGGGGCTTGAGCTGCTCGAGCGAGCCAGCGCGGCCGCGCCGGAGCAGCGCGACATCGCGCTGCACCTGGCCAAGGCGCAGATCCGCGAGGGCAAGAAGGACGCCGCGCGAACGACGCTGCAGGGTCTGGTGCGCGCCGCCCCGGACAGCGCGGAGGGCAAGGAGTCGCAGGACCTGATCACGAAGTTGTGAGATTCGCCCCGGCGCACGAGCGGTGCGCTCGCGCGCGCCGCTCGCCGGAGTGAACCGGTGGGCGTCGCAGCGGTCTGTCGTGCTCGCCGCTCGTCGAGCGGGCTCTTCGCAGGACATGCCATGAAATGCATTCGTATCGCCGTCGCGGTGACGCTGGCCGCCGTCGTCGGTTCGGCGGGGGCGGCGTTGCCGCTGTCGAACATCAAGTTGCCCCCCGGCTTCACGATCGAGCTCGTGACCGACCACGTGCCCGACGCGCGCGAGATGGCGCTCGGCCCGTGGGACGGCAAGCGCGGCACGCTGTTCGTCGGCAGCATGGCGTCGGGCAACGTGTATGCCGTGTCGCTCGACGCGAGTGGCGCCGCCTCGGTCCGCACCATCGCATCGGGGCTGCAGATGCCGGTCGGCGTCGCGTATCGCGGCGGCTCGCTGTACGTCTCCGCGGTGTCGCGCATCGTGCGCATCGACCACGTCGACACGGACCTCGACCGGCTTCCCGCTCCCGTGGTCGTCACCGACCGCTTCCCCACCGAGACGCATCACGGCTGGAAGTTCATCGCGTTCGGCCCCGACGGCGACCTCTACGTGCCGGTCGGCGCGCCGTGCAACATCTGCGAGCGCGACGAGAACCGCTACTACAACATCCAGAAGATCAAGGCCGACGGCAGCGCCGCCGGCGTCGTCGCGAAAGGCGTGCGCAACTCGGTCGGCTTCGACTGGAATCCGGCGGACGGCAGCCTGTGGTTCACCGAGAACGGCCGCGACCTGCTCGGCGACGACGTGCCGTCCGACGAGCTCAACCACGTCCCGGCGAAGAGCGCGGGCGCGCCGCACTTCGGCTTCCCGTATTGCCATCAGGGCGACATCGCCGATCCGGAGTTCGGCAAGCTGAAGCCGTGTTCGCAGTTCACGCCGCCGAGCGCGAAACTGGGCGCGCACGTGGCCGCGATCGGCATGCGCTTCTACGCGCCGGCCGCGAGCGCGACCGAAGCCTATCCGCAAGCCTATCGCGGCCTCTTCATCGCGGAGCACGGCTCGTGGAACCGCTCGAAGAAGAGCGGCTACCGCATCGTCCACGTCGCGGTCGACGGTGCGAACGTCGTGAAGCAGGAGGTGTTCGCCGAAGGCTGGCTGCGCGGCGACGAGTCGGTGTGGGGACGGCCCGCCGACGTGCTGCCGATGCCCGACGGGTCGCTGCTGGTATCCGACGATCTGGCGGGTGCCATCTATCGCATCCGCTACACGGCCCGCTGAGCGCGAGGCTGCCGCGGCCGCAGCGCAGCGCACCCGTCAGATCGCGCAGCGGGTCGCGATCGGCCTGGCGGTGCTGTCGTTGGCGGCGTGCGCCCATCGCTTCGCCGACGAGACGACGCCGGACCCGGCGGCACCCTTCACGCTGCGTCTCATCGGCCAGCGCACGCTCGACCATCGGCTGCAGTTCGGCGGTACGACCGTGGGTGGCTTGTCCGGCATCGACCACGACCCGCGCTCCGACCTCTACTACCTGATCAGCGACGATCGATCCGCCTTCGCGCCCGCCCGTTTCTACACCGCGCGCCTGACGATCGAAGCGGGGCGATTCGTCGACGTCGCGCTGCAGGCCGTGGTGACGTTGCGGCGCGCCGACGGCAGCCCCTACCCGGCCGGTGCGTCCGATGCCGAAGCGATCCGCTACGACGCGCGGACCCGGACGTTGCTGTGGACCAGCGAGGGGCAGCGGACGATGCGTCGCGACGGAACCGCCGACCTGATCGACCCGTTCATTCGCCGCAACGCGCCCGACGGCGGCTACGTCGACGACGTGCCGCTCGACCCGATGTTCCACATCACGGCGGAGCCGCGCGGCCCGCGCGACAACCTCGTGTTCGAGGGCGCGACGCTGACGCTCGACGGCGAGTCGCTGTGGGTGTCGATGGAGGCGCCGCTGCTGCAGGACGGGCCGCTGCCGACGATGGACGAGGGCGCCTGGTCGCGTTTCTCGCGTCACGACCGCACCGCCGATGGCGGCTTCGGCCCGTTGCGGCTGCAGGTGGCGTATCCGATCGACCGCATCCCGTCGGACGGCGCGTGGACCGCGGCCCACGCGCTGAACGGCGTGTCCGAGATCCTCGCGTTCGACGACCATCGCATGCTGGTGCTCGAGCGCGCCTTCGTGCTCGGCGCCGGCTGGCGCGTGCGGCTGTTCGAAGCCGACTGGCGCGAGGCGACCGACGTTGGAGCCGTCGACTCGCTCGCGGGCGACCTGCCGCGATCGGGCATCGTGCCGATGACGAAGCACCTCGTGCTCGACTTCGACACGCTCGGCATCCGCGTCGACAACCTCGAGGGCTTATGCTTCGGCCCCATGCTCGCCGACGGGCATCGCACCCTGGTGCTGGTGTCCGACGACAATTTCAATCCGGGGCAGGTCACGCAGTTCCTCGCGTTCGAGATCGTGCCGCGCTGACGAAGGACCGCACCGTTCGGACGGGCGCGCCGCGACACCGATCGACGCCGTCCACCGCCGGGCCGATCGAGTCGCTCCGGTGCCTCGGCCGACTGCACGCCCTTTAGCTCGAACCGACCCGATGCACTTTCGCGACAAGACCCTGGCCACGCTGCTGGCCGCGATCGGCGGCACCGTCGGCGCCCATCGCTTCTACCTGCACGGCCCGCGCCGCTGGTGGCCGTGGCTGTATCCGCTGTTCGCGTGGACCCTGATCCCGACCTTCGCCGGCTTCATCGAAGCGCTGCGCTTCGCGCTGACGCCCGACGAACGCTGGGATGCCCACTGGAACGCGCAGGCCGGCCGCACGAGCCGCTCCGGCTGGCTGGTGATCCTGCTCGCCATCCTGACGATGCTGGGCGGCATGACGCTGCTGATGACGCTGCTGTCGTTCGCGATCGGGCGCTTCGTCGGCTCGGGGGAGACGTTCTTTTCGTGAGCCGGTCGCGACGCGGTCGTCGCTCCCGGACGATCGCGGCTCATCGCCACCGTCGAGTCGCCAACCGGCGTCGCACGATCGAAGCGTCGACGCGTCCGCTCTCCTTCGAGGCGGTCGGACGTGCCCGCCGAGCGCATCCCGAGCGATCGTGTGGTCTCCGCTGCCGCCACAGGAGGATATCGGGCGCGCCGACGTCATAATGTTCTACGGGCGAGCGGCTCGCGCTGCCCCGCGCGTGGCACGAACCCCGCCGATCGAATCGAACCCAAGCCCGGTGCCGGCGACGAACCGTCGCTGTCGCCGACCACCCCGCTCAGACGCACCACGCCATCGGCGATCGACGTGACGACTTCGCCTTCGATGCACTCGACCTCGGCCATCCAGTCGCTGCTCGACGCGCGCTTCCGGCGGCCGTTGATGAACTTCTTCATGCGGCGACTGCGCGACCGGAGCGAGGCCGAGGACATGACCCAGCAGGTCTTCAGCCGCATCCTGTCGACCGCGCCGACCGAAATCGAGCATCCGGAGGCATATGTCTTCACCATCGCGGGCAACCTGCTCCGCGATCACGGCCGCACCGCTGCGCGAAGAGCGGGCGTGGTCGTGCCGGTACCCGACGACGAACTGGTCGACGAGCTGGCCGCCCTGCTCGTCGATCATCGTTCGCCCGAGCGCATCCTGCTCGCCCGGGAAACGCTCGCCGGCGTGCTGGAGGCGCTCGACGAGCTCGGAGAGCGCACCCGCGACGTGTACATCCTGTTCCGGCTCGAGAGCATGAAGCAGGCGCAGATCGCGTCGCTGCTCGGCATCGGCCAGAGCACGGTCGAGAAGCACGTGATGCGCGCTTGCGCCCATCTGGCCATGCGCTTCGGGAGCGATGGATGACGCCGACGACGGGCGGCGACGAGTCGGCGACCCGAGAGGTCGCACGGGCGGTCGCGGAAGCGGCGGCGTGGCGCGTCCGCCTGGCGGAGGACGGTCGCGAGTCGAGCGAGGCCTTCGAAGCCTGGCTCGAGTCGTCGACCCTGCATGCGCCGGCCTGGCGGCAGGTGCAGGCTTCGTGGGACTTCCTCGCGGACCACGCGATCGCGCCCGAAGTGATGCGAGCCCGGCGGGAGGCGCTCGACCGGGCCCGCAACGTGCACGCGAATCGGACGCGCCGCGCTCTTCTTCCGTCCTGGCGGCGGACGAGCCGATGGACCGTGCTGGGTGCGGCAGCCGCGCTCGTGCTGCTGGCCGTCGGCATCGGGCGATGGAATCTGCCCGACACCTACTCGACCGCGCTGGGCGAGCGGCGAACGATCAAGCTCGACGACGGAACGACGGTGACGCTGGATGGCGACAGCGTGCTGACCGTCTCGCTGCACAGCGGGACGCGCGATCTCGAACTGCGCTCGGGGCAGGCGCGATTCGACGTCGCGCACGACGCGGCGCGGCCTTTTTCCGTCCGCGTCGGCGACGAGACCGTCGTCGCGACCGGGACGAGTTTCAACGTCGATCTGCTGGACAGGACGGTTCTCGTGACGTTGCTCGAGGGCCGCGTCACCGTCTACGACGGCGCGCGACCGACCCTCGTCGGCCGCGACGCGCCGCCGCGGCTGATCGCGACGCTCGATCCCGGAGAACGGGTGACGAGTTTGCGGCCGGTGGCGAACGGCCCGCCGGTCGCTTCGGTCGCCCGGGGCGTGTCGTTGGCCGAGACGACCGCGTGGCAGTCGGGCAAGTTGATCTTCACCGACGAACCGCTGGGCCTCGTGGCTGCGCGGATCAGTCGCTACAGCAAGTCGAAGATCGTCGTCGATGCTTCGGCGGCCGCCCTGAAGGTATCCGGCGTCTTCGACGTCGGCGAAGCCGCCGCCTTCATCGACGCCGTGCAGCGGGTCCTGCCCGTGGAGGCGACCGGCGGGCCGGGCGTCGTTCGCCTCGCGCGTCGAGCCGCTTAGCAAAGGGACGCGAAGGGTGCGAAGGCGCGACGGGACACCAAGCGAGCGCAGGCGCTCGAGTTCCGCGCGTGCGACGGGCCACGGCTCGCCGCCCGGAAAGCCGTCGGCGAAACACGATTTTTTCGGCCGGTCGTGGAGGAATCGCGATCGACCGGCGTCTTACTGTTCCAAGGGCCATCGGGGTCTTCGAGAACGGAACGGTGATGATCGCTTGCTTGAACCGCCTGGTACTGGCCACGTGCCTCTGCATCGCTGTCCCCTTCGCGGCCCGGGCCGCGGACGGCGGCGCGCTGTACGAATTCGCGATTCCCGCGGAACCGCTGTCGGTCGCGCTCGGCGAGTACTGCCGCGTGACCGAGCGGCAGATCCTCTTCACCGAAGAGCTGACGCGCGGCGTGAACGCAGCCGCGCTGCGGGGTCGCTACAACGCGGACGACGCGCTCCGCACGCTGTTGGCCGGCAGCAACCTGAGCGTGCAGACGACGGCGGCCGGTGTCCTGGTCCTGCAGCGCGACGGCGGCGCTCGCCGGACGCCCGCGACCAGTGCCGCCGAAAGCGAAACGACGGAGCTGGAGCGCGTCGTCGTCACGTCGAACAAGCGCGACCAGAAGCTGCAGGACGTGCCGGCCAGCATCACGGCCGAAACGGGTACGGCGCTCGAACGGCGCGGCGCCACCCAGCTCGCCGACATCATCCAGACGACGGCCGGCCTGACGAACGCCGGCAGCGGCGGCGGCAACTCCACCGACCTCACGATCCGCGGCGTCACCACGGGCGGCCTCGGCCTGAAGCAATCCACGGTGGCCTTGCTGTTCGACGACATTCCCGTCGACCCGGCCCTGCTCAGCCAGTCCGCCACCAACCTCCGCACCGTCGACGTCGAACGGGTCGAAGTGCTGCGCGGGCCGCAGGGCACCCTGTTCGGCTCCGGATCGCTCAGCGGCGCGATCCGCTTCATCACCAACAAGCCCGACCTGAACGCGTGGACGGCATCGGGCGAACTGACCGGCGCCAAGACACGCGACGGCGCGTCGACCGGCTTCGGCAACGTCGTCCTCAACGCGCCGATCGTGCCCGGCACGCTCGGCGTTCGCGCGGTCGGCTACGACTTCTACGAAGGCGGCTGGGTCGACAACATTCGCACCAACCAGGACAACGTCAACGCCAACCGCACCAAGGGGGGCCGGGTGGAGTTCGAGGGACGACCGGCCGATCGCCTCACCGTCACGCTGACCGGCGCCTACCAGGACAGCCACGATCTAGGCGCCGGCGAGAGCCTCTACGTGCAGCCGGCAGGGTCTTCGTCGAACGATCAGGTCACGAACCTGCGGAAGTCGACCGACCTCGATGTCGTCAGCAAGATCGTCAACCTCGGCGTCCGCTACGACCTGCCGTCGGTCTCGCTGTTCTCGTCGTCGACCGTCATCCGCCGCGACACGCTGCAGCTCGACGACTCGGGCTTCTACAACGACTACCTGGCGCTGGCGTTCGGCGTGCCGCCGCTCTTCGGCGCCTCCGCGCCGGCGACGAACCAGAACCACCAACGCATCTTCACGCAGGAGATCCGGGCCAGTTCCCGAGGCGAAGGGCCGTGGAAGTGGACGCTCGGCGCCTTCTACCTGAACGCGTCGCTCGACGGCGGGCAGGTCATCGACTCGCCGACCCTGCGCCAGATCACGGGAACGGGCACGCTGGCCGATCTCACGAGCAGCGGTCGCCAGGCGGAATCGTCGATCTTCGGCGAGACCACCTACACGCTGGCCAATCAATGGGACCTGACGGCGGGCCTGCGGGTCTCGCACACCGACATCAAGTCGTCGACCGATTCGCGGGGGGTCCTGTTCACCGGAACGCTCGACCCGCGGGTGATCGTCAACACGTCGATCAAGCAGAGCGACACGACCGAGGATCCGCGCTTCTCGGTCGCCTACCGCTTCAACCCCGATCTGACGGTCTACGCGACCGCGGCGCGTGGTCATCGCGTGGGCGGCCCCAACCTCACGGCCGGGCTCGGCGGCCCCGGCATCCCGACCTCCTACAACGCGGACAGCCTGTGGAACTACGAGACCGGCGTCAAGAGCCGGCTCTTCGGCGGCCGCCTGCAGGTCAGCGCCGCCGCCTACTACATCGACTGGTCCGACATCCAGGCAGCGCTCGTCGCCAACAGCGTCAACTACACCGGGAACGCCGGGTCCGCCGGCATCTACGGCCTCGAAGTCGAGGCCGTCGCCAAGCCGCTGGCGTGGCTGGAGGTCGGCGGCTCCGGGTCGCTCAGCCACAGCGCCCTGACGAAGGACGTGCCCAACCTGACCCGCGTCACCGGCGTGGTCGGCGTGGCGTCCGGCGACGCGTTGCCCGGCGCGCCCAACTTCAAGCTGTCCGCCTTCACGCAGGCGACCACCAGCATCCTCGACCACACCGCCTACGCACGGATCACCGACAACTACATCGGCAGCGAGTACACCGACTTCGGTCACCGCGGCACGCGCTACGGCGCCTTCAACACGGTGGACGTCCGGGCCGGCGTCTTCGTGCGGCCGTTCGAGATCGCCGTCTTCATCGACAACCTGACCGACAGCGGCGGCGCGCGCGCCGCGAGCGATCCCCTGCTCGTCGGGCCGATCGTCGCCAGCGACCAGGTCGCGTACCGCATCCGACCGCGGACGGCGGGCCTCACGTTGCGCGGCTACTTCTGAAGCGCGCGTGACGGACAGCGTCGGCAGCGTGGCGGGCCGGGCTCGCGCGGGCAGGCCGTCGCGCGGGCCG
>CAHJXF010000032.1 GCA_903644065.1 Betaproteobacteria bacterium | reverse complement strand
TCGTCGAGCGCCAGCACGTCGACCTTGCCCGAGGACCGGATCTGCGCCAGCGCCGCGGCGTTCTCGTCGGCCACCATCTTCAATTCGTCGTCGGTCGCGTCGCGGATCGACGACGCGACCACCGCCTGCAGGTCGGCCGGCAGCTGGTCCCAGAACGCCCTGTTCATGACCACCGCGTAGCCGGTGTGCGTGTGATAGGTCAGCGTGATGTTCTTCTGCACCTCGAGATACTTCTGCGACGTGTAGCTCGACAGGATGTTCTCGGTGCCGTCCACCACGCCGGTCTGCAGCGCCTGGTAGACCTCGGAGAACGCCATCACTTGCGGCAGGGCGCCGAGCGCCCGTTCGTTGGCCTCGAGCACCTTCGACGACGGGATGCGCATCTTCAGGCCCCGGACGTCGGCCGGCGTGCGCAGCGGCCTGTTGGCGGAGATGACGTGGAAGCCCCCGCTCCAGTAGGCGAGGCCCTTCAGGCCGCGGGCTTCGAGGAGACCGAACAACTGCTGGCCGATCGCCCCGCGCGTGACGCGCTGGAACGCGTCGTCGTCGGGGAACACGTACGGCAGGTCGAAGATCTCGAACTGGCGCACGCCGAGCGGCCCGAACTTCGACAGCGACGGCGCCAGCATCTGCACCGCGCCGAGCTGCAGCGCCTCGAGTTCCTCCTTGTCCTTGTAGAGCGACGAGTTGGGATAGACCTCGACCTTCAGGCGCCCTTTCGAACGCCCCTCGGCCAGCTGTCGAAAGCGCTCGGCCGCCTTGCCCTTCGGCGTGTCGACGGTGACGACGTGGCTGAACTTGATGACGAGCGGCGCGGTCTGGCCGTGGGCCGCGCCGCGCGGGAAGATGGCGAACGCCACCGCGACTGCGATCCACGACGCGCGCGGGATCACGCGACGAGACTCGCGGCTGCGACGAAGCGAGAAGCGGGACGGTGGAAGTGCATCGTCGGGCAGCGGGTCGGGACGCGCGGGTGGTGCCGGGCAGGTGGTGTCGATCGAGTACCGACCTCGGACCGACCGATAGCGGCCGGCATCGGGTGGCCGTGTATTCTCGACGCGGTCGCGAACGGGCGCAACGCGGGACTTGTACGGATGCCGATGCGCCGCCCGACCGCCGACCTCCCTCGCTCACCGCCGATCCCGCCGACCGCCCGCCGATACCGATGAACGCCGCCGCCGCTCCGCAGCCCCGCTTCGACCGCTTCTATCGATACGACGAGCTGACGGCCTTGCTGCACGAATACGCCGCCGCGTACCCGACGCTGGTCGGGCTGCGTTCCATCGGCCGGAGCTACGAAGGCCGCGACCTCTGGGTCGCCACCGTGACGCAGGCCGCGACCGGGCTCGACACCGACAAGCCGGCGTTCTGGGCCGACGGCAACATCCACGCGGCCGAGCTGACCGCGTCGACGGCGGTGCTCTACTACCTGCACGAGCTGACGACGCGCTACGGGCAGGATCCCGACATCACGCGGTTGCTCGACACGCGCACCGTCTACCTCTGCCCGCGCCTCAACCCCGACGGCGCCGAGCTGGCGCTGGCCGACCGACCGCGCCACATCCGCTCGTCGACCCGTCGCTACCCGTACGACGAGGACGCGGTCGACGGGCTCGACGTCGAGGACGTGGACGGCGACGGACGCATCCTGTTCATGCGCATCCCCGACCCGCACGGCGCCTACAGGAAATGCGACGCGGACCCGCGGCTGATGGTGGCCCGCGAGCCCGGCGAGGCCGGCGGCACCTATTACCGGCTGATGCCCGAAGGCTTCGTTCGCGACTACGACGGCGTGACCATCCGGGTCAACGCCGACCGCGAAGGGCTCGACCTCAACCGCAACTTCCCGTCGCTGTGGCGCCAGGAGTTCGAGCAGAGCGGCGCCGGCGACTATCCGACCAGCGAACCCGAGGTGAAGGCGATGGTCGACTTCATCGTTGGCCATCGCAACATCGGCGCGGCGATCAGCTATCACACGCACTCGGGGGTGATCCTGCGGCCGATGGGGACCGAGAGCGACGACGACATGATCCCCGAGGACCTGTGGTCGATCAAACGCTTCAGCGACCTCGGCGCGGCGCTCACCGGCTATCCGGCGATCAGCATCTGGCACGAGTTCAAGTACCACCCGAAGCAGGTCATCACCGGCACGCAGGACTGGGTCTACGAACACCTCGGCGCGCTGTTCTGGGTCGTCGAACTGTGGGCGCCCAACCGCGAGGCCGGCATCCACGAGTACCAGTACGTCGACTGGTATCGCGACCATCCGGTTGCCGACGACCTGAAGCTGCTGAAGTGGAGCGACGAGGCGACCGGCGGCCGCGCGCACGTCGACTGGACGCCGTTTCTGCATCCGCAGCTCGGCCCGGTCGAGATCGGCGGCTGGGACAAGATGAACTACTGGCGCAACCCGCCGCCCGAACTGCGCGAGCGCGAGGCCGCGCGCTTCCCGAAGTGGATGACGCAGATCGCGCTGTCGCTGCCGAAGCTCGAACTGCTGCGCACCGAAGTCGAGGCGCTCGGCGACGGCACGTGGCGGGTGCGGATGGTGGTCGCCAACAGCGGCTGGCTGCCGGCCTACGTGACGAAGCGCGCGCTGGAGCGGAAGACCGTGCGCGGCACGATCTTCACGATCGATCTGTCTGGTGACGGTGGTGGTGGCAGTGAGGGTGCCGGTGGCAGTGAGGGTGCCGGTGGCGGTGGCAGTGACGGCGCCGGTGGCGGTGGTAGCGATGGCGCCGGCGGCGGTGGCGGCGCCGATGCCAGCGGCGGCGGCGTGGATGACAGGGCCGGCGCCGACGGTGCAGACGCCGGCAAGCACGACGGCGACCGTGGACGCATCACGCTGGTCTCCGGCAAGCCGCGCTTCGAAGGGCCGCAACTCGAAGGCCACGCGCCGAAGGCCTCGCTGAACGCGTTCGTGCCCGAGCGCCACGTCACGGCCGATCGCGCGATGGCCGAGTGGATCGTTCGCGCCCCGGTCGGCACGCGGCTCGCGGTCGAGGCGCGGGCCGATCGCGCCGGTGCGGTGCGCGCCGAGATCGTCCTCCGCTGACCGGTCAGCGACGCAGGATCGGGATCAGCGCCGTCAGGCCGTCGACGATCAACTCCACGCCGAGCGCCGCCAGCATCAGGCCCATCAGCCGCGTCGCGACGTTGATGCCGGTGCGCCCCAGCACGCGGCTGATCGGCTCGGCGGCCGACAGCGCGAGAAACACCAGCACGCCGATCGCGATGCCGCTGCCGATCAGGTTGACCCGCTGCACCAGGCTGTCGGCCTTGTCGGAGTAGATGATCACGGTGCTGATCGTGCCCGGTCCGGTCAGGAGCGGGATGGCGAGCGGCACCAACGCGATGTTCTCCTTCAGTTCACCCTCGACCGCCTCCTCGGGCGTGGTCTTGGTGCCGCCCGGCTGCGCGTTGATCATCGAGATCGCCATCAGCAGCATGATGATGCCGCCGCCCACCTGGAACGAGTTGACCGAGATGCCGAAGAAGTTGATGACCTGCTGACCGAGCAACGTCGTGAACGCGATGACCACCGCGACCGTGAACGACGCGATGCGGACGATGCGCCGGCGCTCCGGGCGCGTGTTGGTCGCGGTGAAGCTGATGAAGAACGGGATCGCGCCGAGCGGGTTCACCAGCGCCAGCAGCGAGATGAAGGTCTTGAAGGCGTCCAGGCCCATGACGGATCAGCCGCGCGCGCCGGGCATTGCTCGCCCGGGCGTCGATGTCACGAACGGACCGGGGATCGTTGCGAGTGGCCCGCGCTGGAAAGCGTGGGTCGAGCGGAGCGGCACGCTGCCCGAGCGCGAGACGCCGATGCGTGCGAGCGCGCCCGACCTCATCGACCCACCGACTTCCGCGACCCGTCCTCGAAGACCTCGTCGTCGCGCACCAGCACGCCGAGATCGAAGGTGCTTTCGCGCGTCAGCCGGCCGCGGTCGTCGAAGACCTGTTCGCCGCGCACGCGGCCCTGCTCGTCGAAGGTCTTGTGGGTGCCGGTCGGCCGCTCGTCGCGAGGGTCGTCGTCGCGTTCGTAGCGCCCGCGCCGAGAACCGTCGACCACCCAGGTCCCTTCGAAGGCGATCTTGCCGTTGTCGTGGAAGCTCGTCTCGCGCTTCACCTGCCGGTCGCCGCTCGCGACGTAACGCACCTGGTCTTTCATCTGGCCGTTCAGATACCACGACGTGTCGGACACCGGATCGGCGCCCTGCTCGCCCGGCGTCCAGCGCTGCTCGTGGATCAGCTTGCCGGTCTCGTGGAACTCCTGATCGAGCGTCCTCACCGAGCGGGGACGGCCGCTCGACGACGCGATCGCGACCGACTGCGTCTCGTGGCGCTTGGTGCCGTCGGCCGCGAAGCTGCGCTCGACGGTGCCGGTGGCCGTGGTCTCGCGGACTTCGCGCACCGCGCCGCTGTCCCACAGCGTCTCGACGCGCTTGCGCTCGCCGCGCTCGAACGCGATGCGCGACGACGGCTGGTCCTTGCCGCCGTACAGCACGACGGTGGACGCGCGCCCGTCGAAGCCGCACGCCGAACGGTCGTCGAAGTCGTTGCCGAACACCGGCTTTGACGCGCAGCGCAGGTCGTACAGCTTGCCGGACTCGGTGAACTCGGCCGACGCCTGCTCGCGCCCGTCGTCGCCGTACGACGTCAGGCGACGCAGCGTGCCGCCCGGCGTCCAGCTGCGGGCGATGCCGCTGGTCTTGCCGTTGCGCGTGGTCTCCTCCTTGACCAGCACGCGACCGCCCGCGGCGGTGACGTTCCACTCGCGATACAGCCCGTCGCGGTTGCCGCGTTCGTCGACCCGATACTCCTTTTCGACCTGACCGTTCTTGAAGTGGCGCACGGCGCCCATGAAGCGGCCGTTTCGCAGCTCCTCCTCGCGCACGATCGCGCCGCTCTCCTTCTCGCGACAGCGCATCAGCCCGCTCTTGCCCGCGGTGGTGTTGCCGTTGTTCTGGTCGATCGGCTGGCCGTCGAGCTCGCAGGTCTGGATGGCGGAGGCCGGCCCGGCGACCAGCAGGCAAAACACCACCGGGAGGCTGCGGACGGCAGAGCGAAGCAGGTTCATTGCGGCTCGGGATGGTTGGACCGACCGACCGGATGGCCGGCATCGGTGCATCGTCATCGGTCGATGGAGACCGGCGACCGATCTTGCGCCGGAATTGCACGGCACGGGCGGCGATCGATCGATGGGCGACGCCTCTGGGCAACAACTCGGCGAGGCCCGTCTGGACGCGATCGATCGCGTCCGGCATCGTCCAGCCGCCTACAACTGGTAATCCCCGCCCGCGTCGTGTCCCTCGCCGCGCAGCAGGCGTTCGATCATCGACGCATCGACTTCGGGCGCGACCAGCCCGATGAAGTGCTGCACGTAGGCGCGCAGCGTCGCGCCGCGCTTGATCGCGAGATGCGTGACCTGCGAGCCGAACAGGTGGCCGGCAGGGATCGCGACCAGGCCCTGATCGCGTTCGACGTCGTAGGCCACGTCCGCCACCAGGCCCACGCCGAGACCCGCCTCGACGTAGGTCTTGATGACGTCGGCGTCGATCGCGGCCAGCACGATGTCCGGCGCCAGGCGGCGCAGCGCGAAGGCCTCGTCGATCTTTGTGCGGCCCGCGAACGCGGCGTCGTAGGTCACGAGCGGATAGACCGCGAGCTGCTCGAGCGTCAGCGGCTTGCCGGCAAGCCGGGCCACCAACGGATGGTCGGTCGGGACGATCGCCACGTGCCGCCACGTGAAGCACGGCAGGCTGACGAGACCGTCGACTTCCGCGATCGACTCGGTCGCGATCGCGACGTCGGCCTCGTCGCGCAGCACCATCTCGGCGAGTTGCCGCGGACTGCCCTGCAGCAGCGCCAGCCGCACGTTCGGATGCGCCGCGCGAAACGCCTGCACGATGCGCGGCAGCGTGTAGCGGGCCTGCGTGTGGGTGGTGGCGATGGTCAGGTCGCCGTGTTCCTGCGCTGCGAAGTCCTGTCCGGTGCGCTTCAAATTGTCGGCCTCGAGCAGCAGTCGCTCGATGATCGGCAGCACGGCGCGTCCGGGTTCGGTGAGCGCCGTGAGCCGGCGGCCGCGGCGCACGAAGATCGAGAAGCCGAGTTCGTCCTCGAACTCGAGGATCGCCTTCGACACGCCGGGTTGCGACGTGTGCAGGGCCTCGGCGGCCAGCGTCAGGTTGAAGTCGCGGCGGACGGTCTCGCGAACGAAGCGAAGCTGGTTGAAGTTCAAGCGGGGCGCTCGACGACCGGCGCCTGCATCACACCACCGCGCCGGTCTCTTCCTTCTTCACCGGCTTCACGAGGTCCTCGCGCTTGACGCCGAGCCACTTCGTGATCGGCGCCATCACCAGCACCGACGAATAGATGCCGAACAGGATGCCGATCGTCAGTGCGAGCGCGAAGTAGTGCAGCGTGGGCCCGCCGAAGAGCAGCATCGACAGCACCATCGTCTCGGTCAGCCCGTGGGTAATGACGGTGCGGCTCATCGTGCTGGTGATCGCGTTGTCGATCACGGTGTCGACGTCGGCCTTCCGCATCTTCCGGAAGTTCTCGCGGATCCGGTCGGCGATGACGACCGACTCGTTGACCGAGTAGCCCAGTACCGCGAGCGCCGCGGCCAGCACCGACAGCGAGAACTCCCACTGGAAGGCGGCGAAGAAGCCCAGGATGATCACGACGTCGTGCAGGTTGGCGACGATCGCCGCCACCGCGAACTTCCACTCGAAGCGCAGCGCCAGGTAGGCCACGATGCCGAGCACCACGAACAGCAGCGCGAGGCCGCCGTCGGTGGCCAGTTCCTGGCCGACCTGCGGACCGACGAACTCGACCCGCGTGATCTTCGCGTCGTCGCCGCCCGCCTTCAGCACGACCTCGGTGAGGCGGGCCGCGTCGAGCTTGGCGTCGGGCGTGGCGATCGACGGCGACGCGGCGACATCCTTCAGCGACAACCGCAGCAGCACGTCGCGCGGCGTACCGAAGTTCTGCACCTGCGGCTCGACCACACCGACCTTCTGCATCGCGCTCCGCAGGCCCTCGACGTTGGCCGCCTGTGCATAGGACGCCTCGACCACCACGCCGCCGGTGAACTCGATGCTGAAGTTGAGGCCGCGGACGACGAGGAAGATGACGGCCGCGACGAAGGTGAGCAACGAGACGACGTTGAACGCCAGCGCGTGGCGCATGAAGGGGATGTCGCGCTTGATGCGGAAGAATTCCATGATGCTTCGCCGCTCTGCTCTTCGTCACCCCGGCGAAGGCCGGGGCTCCAGTTGATTCCGTCGCTGCGTCACGAACCCGGGTCCCGGCCTTCGCCGGGACGACAAGCTGGTCGATGCGGCCTCGCGCCCGACGTCCACACCTGCCCGATCGCCATCCACCGGTCCGCCCGCCATCCACGCCAGCGCGATCGCCATCCATACCTGCCCGATCGCCATGCTGCCGTGATGCTTCGCCGCTCTGCTCTTCGTCACCCCGGCGAAGGCCGGGGCCCAAGTCGGTTTCGTCGCTGCGTCACGAACCCGTATCCCGGCCATCGCCGGGACGACAAGCTGGTTGATGCGGCCTCGCGCCCGACGTCCACACCTGCCCGATCGCCACCTACACCTGCCCGATCGCCATGCTGCCGTGATGCTTCGCCGCTCTGCTCTTCGTCACCCCGGCGAAGGCCGGGGCCCAAGATGATTTCGTCGCTGCGTCACGAACTTGGATCCCGGCCTTCGCCGGCATGACAACCACGCCTTCATTGCACTGCCGCGCCCGGCGTCCAGACCTGCCCGATCGCCACGCTCGCCAGCTTCTTCTTTCGCCCGTAGATCAGGTTGACCAGGCCGCGCGAGACGAACACCGACGAGAAGATCGACGTCACGATGCCCAGGCAGTGGACCACCGCGAAACCGCGGATCGGGCCCGAGCCGAACGCCAGCAGCGCGAGACCGGCGATCAGCGTCGTGATGTTGGAGTCGAGGATCGTGCCGAACGCGCGGTCGTAGCCTTCGGCGATCGCGGCCTGCGGCGCCTTGCCCTGCCGCAGCTCCTCGCGAATGCGTTCGTTGATCAGCACGTTCGAGTCGATCGCCATGCCGAGCGCCAGCGCGATGGCCGCGATGCCGGGCAGCGTCAGCGTGGCCTGCAGCATCGACAGCAGCGCGATCAGGAACAGCAGGTTGCTGGCCAGCGCCACCACCGAGATCACGCCGAACAACCGGTAGTACAGGACCATGAACACCGCGATGGCCGCGAAGCCGTACACGGTCGACAGGAAGCCGCGACGGATGTTGTCGGCACCGAGCGACGGGCCGATGCTGCGTTCCTCGATGATCTCCATCGGCGCGGCCAGCGACCCCGAGCGCAGCACCAGCGACGTGTCGGTGGTCTCGGTCGGCGTGAAGCGGCCGGTGATGCGAAAGCGATTGCCGAGCTCGCTCTGAATGGTGGGTGCCGTGACCACTTCGCCGCGGCCCTTCTCGAAGAGGATCAGCGCCATGCGCTTGCCGATGTTGTCGCGCGTGAAGTCGCGCAGCGCCCGCGCGCCCTTCGCGTCGACGTTGAGATTGATGTCCGGCTGCTGGTTCTCGTCGAAGCCAGGCTGCGCGTCGGTCAGGTTGTCGCCCGAGAAGATCACCTGCTTCCGGACCAGCAGCGGCACGCCGTTCCGATCGGTGAAACGATCGTCGCCGAACGGTACGGTGCCCTGCGCCACGGCCGACGCCGCGTCGCTCGAGTCGTCGACCAGCCGCGCCTCGAGGGTCGCGGTGCGGCCGATGATGTCCTTGGCTTTCGCCGGGTCCTGCACCCCGGGCAGCTGCACGACGATGCGATCGTCGCCCTGCTGCTGGATGACCGGCTCGGAGACGCCGAGCTGGTTGACCCGGTTGTGCAGCGTGCCGATGTTCTGCTTCAACGCGTTGTCCTGCACGGTCTTCACGGCCTCGGGCCGGAAGGTCGCGACCAGCTTCGTCGCCGCACCGTCGGCCTGCGTCGTGATGGCCATCTCGGACAAGCCGTCCTCGAGCACGGGCCGGGCGCGCGCCGCGGTCTCGGCGTCGGTGAACGTCACCTCGATGGCATTGCCGTTCTTGGCGATGCCGTTGTGGCGGATGTTCTTGTCGCGCAGCAGCGAGCGCGCGTCGCCGGTCAGCGCGTCGAGCCGCTTCGCGAGCGCGCTCTTCATGTCGACCTGCATCAGGAAGTGCACGCCGCCGCGCAGGTCGAGCCCGAGGTACATCGGCAGCGCGTGCAGCGAAGTCATCCAGCGCGGCGACGCGGCGATGCTGTTCAGCGCCACCACGTAGCCGGCGTCGTCGGCCGACGGGTTGAGTCCGCGGTCGATCAGGGTCTTCGCCTTGCCTTGCGTCTCGTCGTCCGCGAAGCGCACCCGGACCGACGGCGACTGGCCGGCGTCGAAGTACAGGCCGGTCGACGCGACGCCGGCCTTCTTCAGCAGGTCGTCGACGCGATTGATCATCGATGCGTCGATGCGCACGGTGGCCTTGCCGCTGCTGACCTGGACGGCCGGCGCCTCGCCGAAGACGTTCGGCAACGCGTACAGCAGGCCGATCACCAGCGCGACGGCGATGACGATGTACTTCCAGAGGGCGTAGCGATTCATGACAGCGGGGTCAGGGCAGCGGATTCACGACGATGGGAGGCGGTGGAACGACCGGTCGGCGCGGCAGGCGACGGCGCCGGTCAGATCCCCTTGATCGTGCCTTTCGGCAACAGCGCCTGCACGGCAGACTTCTGCACGGTCATCTCGACCGCGTTGCTGCCGCCGACGACGTTGCCGACCTCGATCGTCACGTACTGGTCGGCCACCTTGTTGATCCTGCCGAGCAGGCCGCCGCTGGTGATGATCTCGTCGCCCGACTTCATGCTCTCCATCAGCGCGCGCTGCTCCTTGGCCCGCTTCTGCTGCGGACGCATGAGCACGAAGTACATCGCGACCAGCAGCAGCGGCAACATGAAGATCGGGTCGCCGAGAAAGCTCGTCGGCCCGCTCGGCGTCGCGCCGGCGGTCTGCGCGTACGCATCGGAAATCAGGAACAAGGCAAGCCTTTCAGGGACATCGGCGAACGCACGAGCCGCGCAGCCGGCAAAAAATCAGCGGGCGATTGTACCTCGGGCTTCCCCAGCCGATCACCGGCCGCTCACCAGCCGAGGCCGACGTGCAACGGCAGGTAGACGAGCATGCCGACGACGATCGTGCCCAGCACGCCGCGGCGCCAGCGAAACCAGGCGAGGCCGGCGAGCACGGCGTAGAGACGCGCGTCGCGCAGCGTGTCGATCAGGTGGCCGTCGGTGGTCAACGTCTCCGGTGCGATGACGGCGGCCAGCGCCGCGACCGGCGCGTACTGCAACCCGCGCTCGACCCACGCCGGCAGCGGCCAGGGGCGCTTCGACAGGAAGAAGAACGACCGGGTGACGACGGTGACGACGGTCATGCCGACGATGGTCGCGAACGTGCCGAGGTCCGACATCAGGACGTCCCGCGCGCCGCTCGGGCCCGCTCGACGGCCTCCAGCATCAGGCACGCGCCGACCGCCGCGGCGATCGCGGTGACGATGTTGAGCTTGAGCGGCAACGCGACGGCCGAGACCGCGGCCAGCGCGGCGACGGCCGCCGACACGAAGCGGAGCGGCGACGTGACGAGCGAAGCCGCGACGCCGAGCAGCGCCAGGATGCCGGCGAACCCCAGTCCCCACGAGACCGGCACCGCGTTGCCGAGGACGACGCCGACCAGCGTGGACCCGACCCAGGAAGTCCACCCGGTCAGGCCGACGCCCCACCAGTACGCGTCGACCGCGTGCCGCCCCGCCGGGTCCGCCGGTGGCCTCGGGAAGCGGCGCACCAGCAGCACGTAGCCGAAGTCGGCCATCAGGTAGCCCGACACGAGCCGACGGACGAGGGGTCGATGCAGCACGTAGGGCCGCAGCTGGAGACTGAAGACCACGAACCGCAGGTTTACGCAGAGCGCGGTGGCGAGGATCACCCAGGCCGGGGCGCCGGCCGAGATCAGCGGCAGCGCGGCGAGCTGCGAGCTGCCGGCGAAGACGCAGATCGACATGACCAGCAGCGAGGCCACGCCCAGCCCGGCCTTCACGATCGCGACGCCGGTCATCACGCCCCACGCGGCGAGCCCGGGCGTCACGATCAGGAAATCGCGGAAGCCGGCGGTGAAATCGGGGTGCTGCCAGAAAGGCGGGGGGCGGCCGTCCATGGCGTCGGGACGAGGGGCGAGTTCGAGCAAGGGACGGGAGTCTGGGACCGAACGGTCCGCGCGGCAAATCGACCGGACGACCCGCGGGCCGTCGAGTGCCGCCCCCGTCGCGACCCCCGCAAGATCGCCTATCCACTCGATTGGGCATTTTGATCATCTTTCAAAACTCGATAGCGCAGAATGATCGCGATCAGGCCCGTTGGTCGACGAGGCCCGACGCGATC
Organism: Betaproteobacteria bacterium; assembly: GCA_903644065.1. Lineage (GTDB taxonomy): Bacteria > Pseudomonadota > Gammaproteobacteria > Burkholderiales > Burkholderiaceae_D > CAHJXF01. The sequence goes on along the minus strand of CAHJXF010000032.1, from coordinate 7,217 downwards.
AACCGAGGAGACTTCCATGAGCGACATGAGTGAAGCGAGCAAGTGCCCGTTCCATCAGACGGCCGGCGGCGGTACCACCACACGGGACTGGTGGCCGGGGCAGTTGCGGCTCGACCTGCTGCACCAGCATTCGACGAAGTCGGATCCGATGGGCGCCGACTTCGACTACGCCGCGGCCTTCGAGGGCCTCGACCTGGCCGCGGTCAAGCAGGACCTGCACGCGTTGATGACCGACTCGCAGGACTGGTGGCCGGCCGACTTCGGCCACTACGGTCCGCTGTTCATCCGCATGGCCTGGCACAGCGCCGGCACCTATCGCATCGCCGACGGCCGGGGCGGCGCCGGCCGCGGGCAGCAGCGCTTCTCGCCGCTGAACAGCTGGCCCGACAACGTCAGCCTCGACAAGGCGCGACGGCTGCTGTGGCCGGTCAAGCAGAAGTATGGCGACCGGATCTCGTGGGCGGACCTGATCGTCCTGACCGGCAACGTCGCGCTCGAGAGCATGGGCTTCGAGACCTTCGGCTTCGCCGGCGGACGGCCCGACGTATGGGAGCCGGACCACGACGTGTATTGGGGCCGCGAGACCAAGTGGCTGGGCGGCGACGTCCGCTATTCGCACGGTTCGCCCGGCGTCGCACCCGGCCATGCGGTGATCGACTCCGACGACGACAGCGAGGTGGTGCACTCGCGCGATCTCGAGAATCCGCTCGCCGCCGTGCAGATGGGCCTGATCTACGTCAATCCGGAAGGCCCGGACGGCAACCCCGACCCGCTGCTGGCCGCGCGCGACATCCGCACCACGTTCGGCCGCATGGCGATGAACGACGAGGAGACGGTCGCGCTGATCGCCGGCGGCCACACCTTCGGCAAGACGCACGGCGCGGCGCCGGCGTCGCATGTCGCGACCGAGCCCGAAGGCAGCGCGCTCGAGGAGCAGGGCTTCGGCTGGCGCAACAGCTACGGCAGCGGCAAGGGCGGCGACACGATCACGAGCGGACTCGAGGTGACGTGGACCAGCCAGCCGACCCGCTGGACCAACGACTACTTCACGAACCTGTTCGGCTTCGAGTGGGAACAGACCGAGAGTCCGGCCGGCGCCAAGCAGTGGATCGCGAAGAACGGTGCCGGCGCGGGAACCATCCCCCATGCGCACGACCCGGCCAAGAAGCTGTCGCCGACGATGCTGACGACCGACCTGTCGCTGCGCATGGACCCGACCTACGAGGCGATCTCGCGGCGCTTCCACGAACATCCCGAGCAGTTCGCCGACGCGTTCGCGCGCGCCTGGTTCAAGCTGACCCATCGCGACATGGGGCCGCGCGCCCGCTACCTCGGACCCGACGTTCCGGCCGAGGTGTTGATCTGGCAGGACCCGATCCCGCCGGCCGATCATCCGCTGGTCGACGCCGAGGACATCGCCGCGTTGAAGCGGCAGGTGCTGGCGTCGGGGCTGACCGTGGCCGAACTGGTGTCGACCGCCTGGGCTTCGGCCGCGACCTTCCGCGGCTCGGACAAGCGCGGCGGCGCCAACGGCGCGCGGCTGCGACTGGCACCGCAAAAGGACTGGGCCGTCAACCAGCCCGCGCAGCTCGCAAAGGTGCTGCGGACGCTCGAAGGCATCCGGGCCGAGTTCGACGGTACGGGCGGCGACAAGCAGATCTCGCTCGCCGACCTGATCGTGCTCGCGGGCAACGCCGCCGTGGAGAAGGCAGCCGAGGACGCGGGACAGTCGGTCACCGTGTCGTTCACGCCGGGCCGCATGGACGCGTCGCAGGACCAGACCGACGTCGAGTCGTTCGTTCCGCTGGAGCCCGCGGCCGACGCGTTCCGCAACTACCTCGGCGGGCGCTACGACGTGCCGTCCGAAGCGTTGATGATCGATCGCGCGCAGTTGCTGACGCTGACCGCGCCCGAGATGACGGTGCTGGTCGGCGGCCTGCGCGTGCTGGGCGCCAACGTCCACGGCACGCAGCACGGCGTCTTCACCGACCGGCCCGGCACGCTGACCAACGACTTCTTCGTCAACCTGCTCGACATGAAGACCGAGTGGAAGACGGCGGACGGCGGCGAGACCTTCTCGGGCCTCGATCGCGCGAGCGGCGCGCCGCGCTGGACCGGCACGCGGGTCGACCTGGTGTTCGGCTCGAACGCGCAGCTGCGAGCGGTGGCGGAGGTCTACGCGTCGGCGGATGGGCAGGCGAAGTTCGCACGCGACTTCGCGGCCGTGTGGACCAAGGTGATGGAGCTGGATCGCTTCGATCTGCGTTGAAGCGATGCTCGATCGAAGGGCGCCGCGTCGGTCGCGGCGCCTCCGTTCGGCGGCGGAGCCGGCTCGTCCACCGGACTCGACGTTCGCGGTCGCGGACGTCCCTTCGAGAGGCGAGCCGCCGACTCTCGATGCACGGTCTCGGCAGGCACGCTCCTGTCGTCGCGCTCGAAGTTGGTCAGGGCTTCGAGACCACTTCGCACGAACTCGGCACGTTGCCGTCACCGCTCCACCTGCGCGCGCACCGACGCTTCCACGAAAGCCGAAACGGTCTCGCCCTCGACGAGCGCCTGTTCGACGGCCTCCCGCCAGGCGGGCTCGATCCGAGGCGACGGAAGAGTCGCGGATTTCACGGAACCTTCTCGCGTCGCATCTGCGACGCACGAGGACGCACGGTTCGTCGACGGTGCGCCTCTCGGCGGCGACGCGTTTCGTCACACGCCGCGTGCCCGCGCCTCCTTGAACCGCATGACGAAGGCGGCGAACCCGCCCGCCTCGATCGCACTGCGCATCTCCGCCATCAGCGTCTGGTAGTAGTGCAGGTTGTGCAGCGTGTTGAGCCGCGCCCCGAGAATCTCGCCGACGCGTGCCAGATGGTGCAGGTAGGCGCGCGAGTAGCGGGCGCAGGTCGGACACGTGCACGTCTCGTCGATCGGGCGCGTGTCGTCCTTGTGGCGGGCGTTCCGCAACTTGAGATCGCCGAAGCGCGTGAACAGCCAGCCGTTGCGGGCGTTGCGGGTCGGCATCACGCAGTCGAAGAGATCGATGCCGCGCGACACGCCGTCGACCAGGTCCTCCGGCGTGCCCACGCCCATCAGGTAGCGCGCGCGGTCCGCCGGCAGCCGCGGCCCGACGTGGTCGAGGATGCGGATCATGTCGTCCTTCGGCTCGCCCACCGACAGCCCGCCGATCGCATAGCCGTCGAAGCCGATGTCGACCAATCCGGCCAGCGACTCGTCGCGCAGCGTCTCGTGCATGCCGCCCTGCACGATGCCGAACAACGCGTTCGGCGCGCGGCCGTCGCCGGCCAGCCGGTCGTGCTCGTCGCGCGAGCGTCGGGCCCAGCGCAGCGACAACCGCATCGATGTCGCGGCATCGTCGAGCGACGTGACGACGCCGGCCGTCTCGTACGGCGTGCACTCGTCGAACACCATCACGACATCGGCGTTCAGCACGCGCTGGATGCGCATCGACTCCTCAGGCGTCAGGAACAGCCGGTCGCCGTTGATCGGCGACGCGAAGGTCACGCCCTCCTCCGCGATCTTCCGCATCGCACCCAGGCTCCACACCTGGAAGCCGCCCGAGTCGGTCAGCATCGGCCCGTCCCAGCCGATGAAGTCGTGCAGGCCGCCGAACTTGCCGACGATGTCGACGCCGGGTCGCAGCCACAGGTGGAAGGTGTTGCCCAGGATGATCTGGGCGCCGAGCGCCTGCACCTCGTCGGGCGTCACGGTCTTGACCGCGCCGTATGTGCCCACCGGCATGAAGGCCGGTGTGTCGACCGCTCCGTGGTTGAGTGTCAGCCGACCGCGGCGGGCCGCGCCGTCGTTGGCGACTAGTCGATAGTTCATCGGGAGGTCATCGGGGGCGGGCCGCGCTCGATGGTTCGATCAGCATCGCGTCGCCGTAGCTGAAGAAGCGGTAGCGCTCGCGGATGGCGTGACGATACGCGGCGCGGATGCGCTCCATGCCGGCGAACGCCGAGACCAGCATCAGCAGCGTGGACTGCGGCAGGTGGAAGTTGGTGAGCAGCCGGTCGGCCACCCGGAAGCGATGGCCGGGCGTGATGAACAGACGGGTGCCGGCTTCGCCGACCCGCAGCCGGCCGTGTTCGTCGGCGGACGCTTCGAGCGCCCGCAGCGACGTGGTCCCGACCGCGACCACGCACCCGCCGCGCGCCCGCGTCGCCTCGACGGCTTCGATCAGGGTCGACGGGATCGTGTAGCGCTCCTCGTGCATCACGTGCTCGGACAGGTCGTCGACGCGGACCGGGACGAAGGTACCCGCGCCGACGTGTAGCGTCAGTGTCACCGTCGCGATGCCGGCACTCTCCAGCGCCGCGAGCAACGGCTCGTCGAAGTGCAGGCCGGCGGTGGGCGCGGCGACCGCACCGGGTGCCCGGGCCCACACCGTCTGGTAGCGCTCGTCGTCGACCGCGTCGGGCCGATGCACGATGTACGGTGGCAGCGGCAACCGGCCGAAGCGCTCGAGGACGGCGTCGAGGTCGTCGTCGAATTCGAGCACGAAGAACGCGTCGCTGCGGCCCGCGACCGTCGCGTGGACCGGATGCGCGTCGTCGCCGAAGACGAGCGTCGATCCCGCTTTAGGCGCGTGGCTGGCGCGCAGCTGCACGCGAGCACGCCGGACGCCTTCGATGCGTTCGACCAGCACTTCGACCCTGCCGCCGCTCGACTTGCGTCCGAACAGCCGCGCCTTGATGACCCGCGTGTCGTTGAACACCAGCAGGTCGCCGGCCCGCAGCAGCGACGGCAGCTCGTCGATGCGCCGATCGTCGAGTCCGTCCGTGTTCGCCACCAGCAGGCGGCTGGCCGAGCGCCGTGGCAGCGGATGCTGCGCGATCAGGTCGTCGGGCAGATCGAAGTCGAAGTCGGCGAGACGGAGCGGCGTCACGGCGCGATGGGCGGTCGCGGCACCCGCGGTCGCGAAACGATCGGTCGCAGGGTCGGTCACGGACGCAAACTCGCGAGCACGATCGTGACGAGGCCGCCGATCATCTGCCGCAGGTGCGCGGCATCGCGCGCCGTCTGCTTGAAGCCGACCACGGCGCCGACCATCAACCGGGCGATCTGCACCGCCGGCAGGCGAACGTTCGACTGTGCCCTGACCAGCGGCTTCAGCAGTTGTGCGATGAGCACGTCGACCTCGGCCTCGTAGCGGGCGAAGACCTCGGTCGCGAAAGCGAGGCCGTTCTCGTAGAGATCCTTCGAGTCGGGATTGGCCTGGCCCATCTCGAACGGCCGCACGCACCAGATCTCGAGCACCTGCGCGAGTTGCCGGTCCACGCCGGACGCTTTCACGGTCACGTCGCGCATCTCGGCCAGCGTCTCGGTGAAGTAGCAGTCGAGCGCGGCTGTGAAGATCTCTTCCTTGGAAGGGAAGACGAGATACAACGCGGGCCGCGAGATGCCGGCCTCGGCTGCGATGTCGCCCATCGTGACGCGCCGGTACCCATGTCGCAGGAACACCCTGCGCGCGGCATCGATCACCCGGCCGCTCCGGTCCTCGATCATGGAAGCGCCTTGACATAAAACGTCATCATGTCACAATGACACCTTGACTGTATTTGTCAGATCGTCAAACCCGATGCTGCGGTCGATGCGCCGACGGTCGTCGCGGGCAGGCCGCTCCTAGCGGGGCGTCATTCGATCCACACAGGAGTAGTCCTCCATGAAACTCACGAATCGCACCATCCTCATCACCGGCGGCACCAGCGGCATCGGCATGGAACTGGCCCGACGGCTGCTGGAGCGCGGCAACCGGGTCGTCATCACGGGCCGCGACCAGACGAAGCTCGACAAGGCCCGCCAGGCGATGCCCGGCGTCGAGACGATCCAGAGCGACGCCAGCGATCCTGCGGCGATCGAGGCGTTGCACCGCGAGATGTCGACCCGCTTCCCCGGCCTCGACGTGCTCGTCAACAACGCCGGCATCATGCGCAAGCTCGACGTGCGGGACGCGTCGCGCAGCCTGGTCGACGTGAGCCGCGAGATCGAGATCAACCTGAGCGGCCCGGTGCGCATGGTGCAGCAGTTCCTGCCGCTGCTGCTCGCCCGGCCCGAGGCGGCGATCGTCAACGTGTCGTCGGGCCTCGCCTTCGTGCCGCTGGCGATCGCGCCGGTCTACTCCGCGACGAAGGCGGCGATGCACTCGTACTCGCAGTCGCTGCGCCTGCAGTTGGGCAAGACGAAGGTGGCGGTGATCGAGCTCGCGCCGCCGGGCACCGAGACGCCGCTCTTCAACGGCGACTTCACGAAGGAGGACCTCGGTGGGGTCAAGGGCATGGACGTGAAGGTGCTGGTCGAGCACGCGATCGCCGGCATCGAGAAGGGGCGGACCGAGATCCGGCCGGGCGTGAGCAACGTGCTGAAGTGGGCGAGCCGCGTCGTGCCGAACTTCATGGCGAAGCAGCTCGGCAAGACGGCGGACCGGATGGGGGCGCGGACCGCGCAGGCCACCTGACGGGGCGTCCGGCTCGTCGTGGCGGGCGTCTCGTGGCGGGCGTCTCGTGGTGGGCGTCTCGTGGCACGCTGCTCGCCGGTGCGCACGCGTGCTGCTCGCCGGTGCGCACGCGTGCTGCTCGCCGGTGCGCACGAACACGTTGTTCCACTCGTTCCCGCGAGTTGCGGGACCGGGTCAGGCGGACGGCATGACGGCGCGGACTTGGACCCCGGCCTGCACCGGGGTGACGAAGCTGGGAAGGTGATTGCTGCGTCGTCACCCGGACGCCGCTGGCTTCCCACGTCCCCGGGACGACGGTTGCCGGATCGGCGCGGCGGTCGCGTGATGGGCGATTCCTTCCTCTCCGTCGTTCCGACGCAGGCCGGGACCCAAGTTCGTCGTGCGGCACGAGAGCTCGTGCTTGGGCCCGGCCTGCGCCGGGGTGACGAAGCTGGGAAGGTGATTGCTGCGTCGTCACCCGGACGCCGCTGGATTCCCACGTGCCCGGGACGACGGTTGCCGGATCGGCGCGACGGTCGCGTGATCGGCGATTCCTTCCTCTCCGTCGTCCCGGCGCAGGCCGGGACCCAAGTTCGTCGTGCGGCACGAGATCACGTGCTTGAGCCCCGGCCTGCGCCGGCGTGACGAAGCTGGGAAGGTAATTGCTGCGTCGTCACCCGGACGCCGCTGGCTTCCGACGTGCCCGGGACGACGGTTGCCGGATTGGCGCGACGGTCGCGTGATCGGCGATTCCTTCCTCTCCGTCGTTCCG
>CAHJXF010000031.1 GCA_903644065.1 Betaproteobacteria bacterium | reverse complement strand
GGCGCGCCGGGTGCGGCGCCGTGCAGCAGGGCGCGGACGGTCCAGGCCGAGCGTTGCAGGTCGGCCGTCTGGACGGACGTCGAGCGCGACGCCCCGGACCAGCCGATCGGCGTGACGCCGTGGTCGACCGGATGCACCAGCGCATGCTCGGGCGCGATGCGACCGTGCGCCCAGCCGGCGCGGTGCAGGAAGATCAACACCTCGAGCAGCCGGCGCCAGATCCAGACGCCGTGCCGCGGGTCGATGCCGCCCGGCCAGGCCTGCCAGACATCGCGCAGGGTGCCGGCGTGGCCGGGCGGCAGGCGCAGACCGAGGGCTTCGCGCCCGTCGTTCACGCGTCCGATGCCGAGCGGCACCGGTAGCCGTTGGCGGAAGTACGCGGCGCCGGGCGCGTCGAGTGCACGGATGGCGACGAGCGCGTCCGCTTCGCGCTGCAGGGACTGCGGGTCGGCGGCGAACTGCAGGCCGATCCGTTCGGGGTCGGGGCCGACGCGGCGCACGACGATCAGCTCGCCTGCGGTGCTGCCCACCGGCTCGTAGTGCCGGCCGCGCCAAGCGAGCGGCGTGTCGTTCGTATGCGCCCTGGCGAGCCTCGCGGCGAAGGTCGCGCGCCGGACCACCGGTCGCGCGTGAACGACCGTCGCGCCGCACCAGCCGCAGTTGACCGTCTTCCACAACGCGACCCGCGGCAGCGACCCGCCGCACTGCGGGCAGGCTAGTACGTCCAGCGAAATCACGGCGCCGTCTCGCGCTGCAGCAACATCGCGCCACCATACCCGAAGAGCCGGTGTCGCTGCGCAACGGATGCCACGGGAAAGCGGATGCGTCCGGTCTCGGGGAAGGGGCCGATCAGGGTGTGCAACCCGATCTCCATGATTCGACATGCAACGGGAGGGCAGGGAGGTCCGGCGCGATGATCGATCCCTGCGCGATCGAACCGGGTAAAGGTCCGTAGAGCGCCGCGCAGTCGCTCGACGATGGATCCGCTTCCGCCGCGAAGGCAGGCATCGCGATCGATGCGGAGCGACGTGAACAGGGACCGCGACGAAAGCGGTCGCAACACAGGTTCGGCCGTGCGACATCGCAGTCGTGATCGGGTCGGCTCGAGACAATCGCCTGGGTGTCCCCCGGCGTGTCACACCATCGTTTCTGGCGCCGGTCGGCTTCACAAGACGATCCTGTCCCGCTTTTGCCTTTTGCTCGATCCGTCCGCTGTCCAGCGCGCCGATTTTTCGACTCACCGACCTTCGGTGTTCTCGATCAGTAGCGCGATGCCCTGACCGCCGCCGACGCAGGCCGACGCGACGCCCCATCGGGCACCGATCGCCTTGAGTTGGCGGGCCACTGTGATGGTCAGGCGTACGCCCGTGGCTGCTAGCGGGTGGCCAAGAGCGATCGCGCCACCGAACACGTTCATCCGTCCGGGATCGATCGCGAGCTCGCGCTGGACCGCGAGCGCCTGTGCACCTTGCGCTTCGTTGATCTCCAACCTCGCGATGTCCGCCAGCGGCACGCCGGTGCGCTCGATCAGAAGGCGGATCGCCGCGACGGGCCCGATGCCCATGATTTCCGGTGGCACCCCGACCACCGCGGCGGCGGCCAGTCGACCGAGAGGGGTCCTGCCCGTCTCCTGCATCCATTTTCGCGTCACCGTGCCGGATGCAACCACGGCCGCGGCGGCCGCATCGGTCAGTGCCGAGCTGTTGCCACCGGTCTGCACGCCGTCGGGGAAGACGGTTCGCAGTCTTGCCAGCACGTCGACAGCGGTCGGTCGCGGATGCGTGTCGCGGTCGGCCACTTCAAGCTTGCCCGCCAACCGCAGGCGTCTCGGCTGGTAGCCCGCGAGTTCGAACACTTCGTTGCGCACTTCGACGATCTCGTCGTCGAACCAGCCGTCCTGCTGCGCGGCGACAGCGCGTGAGAACGAGAGCGCTGCGAACGCGTCGACGTCTGCACGCACGATGCCGTAGCGCTGCGCGAGATTCTCCGCCGTCCGAATCATCGAGATGCTCGCGGCCGGGTCGGTCAGCGCTTCCCACATGAAGTCCTTGAAGTTGACCGGCGCTCCGAGGCGAAAGCCTTGTCGATGATCGAACGCCGCGATCGGGTTGCGCGTCATCGATTCGGTTCCGACCAGCAACACGGTCGACGCAGCCCCGACCGTGATCTGCTCACCGGCCTGCCGGAACAGTTCGAAGCCGGTGCCGCAGATGCGCTGCACCATGAGGGAGGGCACCTCGAGCGGCACACCCGCATACAAGCCGATGTGACGAGGGACGTAGAACTGGTCGAAGCCGCCCGGCGCCATGTTCCCGGCCACCACCGAATCCACGTCGGTCGCGGCGACGCCCGCGCGGGCGAGCACGCTCCGCGCCGCCTTGATGCCGAGATCGATCGGATTCGCATCGGCGAAGGCGGCGTTGTAGTCGACCTGAGGCGTTCGCACGCCGTCGAGCACGTGGATGTCTTGGAACTGGTTGAAGAGACCTGCGGCCATCGACGTTCTACCTTTTGAATGGGCTGATCGGAAGTTCCGTTTTGCGCGAGGGCGGCAAGCCGGATCGCTGGAAACGATCACCCCGACCGGGGCCTCGCTCCAGTCATCGCCGGCAGTGTCGACATCGCATCCGGCCTCTCGCCATAGAGCCCTCGATCGATGGCGAGCCGCCGGACGATCGCAGCAACGGCGTCGAGCGTGGGAGTCGCGACCCCCGTCGCTCGTGCGAAGGCGAGCGGTGCCAGGACGATCTCCTCGAGCTCCATCGCCTTCAGTTGCTCGAAGTCCTGCAGCAGCGAGGGTTTGTGGTGTTGCGGCCGATCGGTCCAGCGCGACACGTCGATCCGATGCTCGAGATCGAAGCCGAGTGCCGACGAGACGGCGAGGCATTCGGCGATCAGACGCAGGAAGGTCTGGCGGATCTGCGGATCGAGCGCGATCGCGGCGGGGTTGCGATTCGCCACGGCGAGGGACGATGCGCTGGCATTGGCGATGAGCTTCAACCAGACCGCCGCGCGAATGTCGTCGACGACCGGCGAGTCGACCTGCGCCGCGCGGAGCATGCGGCGCAGATCGTCGACGCCTGCCGCGGAAGCGGGAGTCAACGCTGCGATCTCGATCGCGTTGGTTTGCGGCGAGTTGTTGCGCACGATGCCCGGGGACAACACCTCGTTGGCCGAGTAGACGACGGCCGGAACGATCTGATCGATGCGCATCCGGTCCATGAACGGGGCCTGCAGGTCGAACAGGGCCAGCGGCGGCAACGGCCCATGCCACGCCGGCAGTGCGATCGGATACCACCAGGGCATCCCGTTTTGCGCGAACACGACGTTCGTCTGTGGACCGACCAGCGGCGCCAAGCCCTTCGCGACCCCCTGCAGGCCGGTCGCCTTGACGGTCACGAACACGATGTCTTGAGGTCCGAAGTGCGAAGGATCGTCGCTCGCTCTCGGTCTCGCCTGCAACGTCAGGTCGCCGGTTTCGAGCAGCAGGCCACGTTCGACGATCGCGTGCAGCTGAGCGCCTCGAGCGACCACGGAAACGTCGTTGCCTGCCAACGCGAGACGGACGGCGAGGTGGCCGCCGATCGCTCCTCCGCCGTAGATCGCGATCTTCAAGCGTGCGACGGCGCGAAGGCGCGAACCGGTCGGGGCAGGGGCAGCCCGGTCAGCCACGCGTCGAGGCATTCGCGGACGCCTGCTGCGAACGCCCGCATCACCGGTTCGGAAACGTATCCCCGGTGCGGGGTCAGCACGACGTTGTCCAGTTGCCGCAGCGGATCGTCCGCGCCGAGCGGCTCGGACGGAAAGACGTCGAGCGCGGCGCCGGCGATCCGGCGCGCTGCAAGAGCTTCGGTCAGCGCTTCGTAATCGACCAGGTCGGCGCGAGCGGTGTTGACGAGCAGCGCGTCTGCCCGCATCACGGCCAGACGGTCGCGATCGACCACGCGCACCGTGCTGTCGGAAACGACGAGATGCAGGCTGATCACCTTCGAAGTCCGCAGGAGCGTGTCCAGCGACACTGCGACGGCACCGGCGTCCGACGCACGCGACGCCGTCATGCGGGGACTCCAGGTCACGACCTCCATGCCGAACGCCGTGCCGACCGCGGCGACCCTCGAGCCGATTCGGCCGCAGCCGATCAAGCCGAGGCGTTCGCCGCTCAACACCGTCGCCAGCGATGGCGGCGTCGAATCGAATGCAGCATGGGGATTTGCGGCCCGGCCGAGGTGGCGAATGGCGGCGAGAATCAACGCCCAGGTGTGTTCGCAAGTGCTCTCGAGCCCCGGGCCGCCTTCGGTGGCGCTGACCACGATGCCGCGTTTGTCGACGCGCTCGTAATCGATGTGTGCGTTGCGGGGGCCGGTGAAGACGACGTACCGCAGCGCCCGACAGCGCTCGAGCAGCCGCTCGTCGAGGCGCGTCCGGTCGCGACTGAGGATCAGCACGTCCGCGTCGACCACCGCGGCGTGCAGCTTCGCGTCGCGCAGTGGGACGCGATGGATGCGGACTTCCGCTTTCGCACGAATGGTTTCCCAGTCCACGAGACGGGTCAGCGCCCCCTCCCAGTCGTCGAGAACCACGACGACCGGGCATCGGGCGCTTCGGTCGTTCGGCGTCACCGTCATTGCATGGTGATGTGGTTTTCCTTGATCTCGCGGCCGAATGTCTCCGAGTCCTGTCGGACCAACCGCGCCAGCACTTCCGGTCCGTCCGATCGCGTGACGATGCCGATGGCGTGGAGCTTCGCACGCAGCGCCGGATCGTTCAGGGCGTCCCGCAGGGCCAGGTTCCAACGGTCGGTCGTCTCGGCGGGCATCCGCGCCGGACCGAAGAAGGCGAACCACGACGGAAGGCCGAAGCCGGGCAACGATTCACCCATCGTCGGCAGGTCGGATGCGCCATCGAAGCGGGTCGACTCGCCGATCGCGAGGAGGCGGATCTTTCCGCTCTTGGCGAACTCCATCGACGAACCGAGATCCACGAAGGCGAACTTGATCTGGTTGCCGATCAGGTCGTTGAGCACTTGCGCGCCGCCACGATAGGCGACGTGCGTGACGTCGACGTGTGCAATGCGTTCGAGGCGAAGGCCGGCGAGATGCATCGGGGTGCCGATGCCGGACGTGCCGTACGCTGTTCCGGGATGCGCTTTCAGGTAGGCCACGAGTTCGGTCATGTTCGTCGCCGGCACCTCCGGATTGACCGACAGCGCCATGACGACGTTCGCGCAAGCCGTGATCGGCGTGAGCTCCTTGACCGGGTCGTAGCCGAGGTTCGTGAACAACGAAGGGTTGATCGCGAGCATCGGCTGCGTCGCCAGAAGAATCGTGTGGCCATCCGATGCCGAGCGCGACACATAGGCGCCGGCGACATTACCGCTCGCCCCGGGCCGGTTTTCGACGACGACCGACTGGCCGAGACTCGCCGACAGAATCGGTGCGAGCAGCCTGGCCAGCGTATCGGGCGACGCCCCCGGCGAGTAGGGAACGACGAGGGTGACCGTCCGCGATGGAAAAGGCGCGCCAACTGCCTCTCCGACCACGGCGATCAGTAACAACAAACCCAGCCAGCGCACGATCGATTGCATGTTGTCTCCTGCGGTTGAGGCGACGCATGGGTCGCCGTTTGAATTCTGTCGGTCGCTCGACCGGGTGCTCGACCGGGACGCGGTCATGCAGGCCGCGCGCGGCTACATCGTGTCGAGGCGCCAGCGCGTCGTCAGCTGGATCCGGTCGTGGGGATAGGTATTGATCGCCACCGACAGAATGGAATCGTCGGCACTGATGTAGTAGCGCAGCACCCGCAGCGCCGGCGATCCGGGGCGTGCGGCGAGATTCTCGGCGATCGCCTTGGGCATACGGATGCAACTGATCTCCTGTTTCAGTTCCACGATGCGTTCACCGTGCAATTGTTCGATCAGCTCGTAGACCATGACGCCTGGTTCCCTGATGCGATCGCGAACGCCCTCGTAGCCGGGACGAAGAACGATCCTCGTGTGCACGATCGGTTCGAGAGGATCCTGGATGTGGCGCGTGGCCACCAGTTGGTACCAGGTCTGGTCGTTGCAGCCCGGCAGCGCTTCGGCCAACTCGCCGGTCACCCGCACCGGGCCCTCGGCCAAGAATTCGAGGCGCGCCTGGCGAGTGAAGGCGAACAACTCCGTCAGGTCCGAAACCGTCGCCGTGAAGCCGGCACGCGTGCTCGACGCGGACTTCACCGTCGTGCCGATGCCGGCTCGACGCGTGACCATGCCGGCCTCCGTCAGCTTGCGTACCGCCTCGCGCGCGGTGAAGCGCGAGATGCCGAACGATTCGCAAAGCTCGACCTCGGTGGGCAACCGTTCCCCGACCTTGAATTTTCCGCGCTCTATGTCGCGCATGAGGGACTGCGCGACGACCAGGTAGCGCGGCGTCGAAGTGCCGCGGAGTGCGGACGGGCTACGCATGCGTCAGCCAGCGGATCAGTCGTGTCGTCGAACGCTTCATTGCCGGCTCTCTCGATCGTCTACCGCCGATCCGGTACGGGTCGTGCACTCGACCGGAACTGCCGTCGCCTGCACTTGTACCGCTTCGTCGAGCGCTGCATTATGTACGGACATTACGACAAAGAGGAATTTTCTTGGGGGGACTGTTCGTTTCGTCGCCGTGGGCGTGGCTGTGGCAGTCCATGCCGCTGCCGCTCATCGTGAACACGTCGACATGTTCCTCGTCTACTCAACGCTTCACGATGATCCGGACATGACCAGCCCACGACGCCGATCCGCACGCCTCAACCTGTCGACGTGCCGGTCCGTCTCGTGAAGGGCCTGACCCTGGCCATCGGCCACTTCGCCGCCGCAAAGCCGCCGACGGAGGATGCGTCGCCTATGGCGCGAATCGGCATCATCGATGCGGTCGGCGTCATGATCGCCGGCGCTCGAGAAGCGGTCGTCGGTGCGGTCGTCGATACCCTGGCCCACGAGGGGTCGGCGGGTGAATCGCACGTGTTGTTCACTGAGCGGACCGCGACGAGCGCCGATGCGGCGTTCATCAACGCCACCGCGACCCACGTGCTGGCGATGGACGACGTCGCGGCCGGCTGCCACCCGAGTGCGGTCCTGATGCCGGCGTTGATGGCGGAAGCCGAGGCGATCGGTGCATCCGGCCGCGATGTGTTGAGGGCGTATGCGGTGGGATTCGAAGTCATGGTGGAACTCGCGCAACGCGAACCGGATGCCTTGCACTCGACGGGGTGGCATCCGACCGGACTGCTCGGACCGATCGGCGGTGCGGCCGCCGTGGCGAACTTGCGGCGACTCGATGCGCTTCGCTGCGCCCATGCCGTCGGCATCGCTGCCAGCCTGTCGGGCGGCCTCCAAGCCAACTTCGGCACCCCGACGAAGGCGTTGCATCTCGGTCGTGCCGCCCAGGCCGGCGTGCTTGCGGCTCGTCTCGCAGCCGCGGGCGTGACGGCGGCCGAAGACGCACTGGAGCATCCGAAAGGCCTGCTTCGATCGGTCTCGCCACGAGGCCGGGTCGATGTCGAGCGGCCGTTCACGACGGATCCCGGCTGTCCCCGTTTGATCTCCGTGGGGCTGAGCATCAAGAAGTATCCGGTCTGCTACACGACCCATCGGGTGGTGGATGCCGCGATCGACCTGGCGACCGCGTACGACCTTTCGCCGGAGCACATCGCGCGCGTCGAGGTCCAGGTCGGCCGCGGACAGGCGGCGATGGCGAGATATCACGCGCCCGAGACGCCGCTCGAGGCGAAGTACAGCATCGAGTTCGCTGTGGCCGCGGGCCTCGTCGCGCGAGCGGCCGGCTTCGCTCAACTCGAACAATCGTTCATCGACGCCGCACCGATGCGTCGATTGATGGCTCGCATCGCCGTCACCTTGCTCGAAGAGCGTAGCGACGACGACGCCGTGTTCAGTCCCGCCGATCGCGTCGTGGTCCGTCTCGTGGACGGCGGCATACGTGACAGCGGGGAGGTCACGGCTGCCCGCGGTCATTCTTCGTGCCCTTTGAGCGACGAAGGGCTGCGCCACAAGTTTCTCGACTGCGTCGTGCGAGGCGGACGAGACGACGGGAGTCGGCTCTACGACCGACTGGCCAGTCTGTACTCGATCGCGAACGTCGGGGCGCTGCACCACCGACCGGGAACGCGGGCCCTCCACGACGCAGCGCCACTCGTCATGTGAGCCAGGACCTGGGGACGGGGATCAGCATCTCGAGCGCCCGTTGCCCGTAGGCCTTCCCTTGTGCGTCCAGTCGCATCGACGCCATGCCGCCGCCGCCCAGTGCCCGGTCGAGAAGAAAGTTGAACGCGGCGAGACCCGGCGCTTCGTAGCGCACGACCGACCCCTCCGTGAGACCTGCGAAGTGAGCGCCGATCGCTTCGGCGGTCAGCACTTCGCGCAGGTGATCCATGTACTCCGGCCGTCGGCAATAGACGGCGATGTTCGACGAATCGCCTTTGTCGCCGGACCGCGCGTGCGCGACCCGGAGAAGCGGAACCGTGACGCACTCGTCGGCCGGCGGCGTTCGATTCAGCGTCCCGGCGGAGGAAGCCGTGGGCCCGTTCGTGCGCGCAGCGCGAGTCGGGGGCAGATCGACTTCGAAGGCAAGCGCGTCGCCGACCTGCACTCGCGGCGCGGCGACGCGCGATTTGTCGATCAGGAACGTGAAGAGCCGCACGACGGCGACCGCCTTCGGCCTGCCGCCGATCAGGCCGGTCGTGCCCTGCGCGAAACTGAGCCCCACCGAGCCGATCTCCGCAGCGAACAGCTTGAGCGCGAGGAGATCGGAATGCTCGACCGATAGTCGCAGGATCACTTCGCGACTCATGCGGGCGCGCGACTCGGAGCCGTAGGCCGATTCGGCGCCAACCACTTCGACGTGAACCGCAGAGAAGCCCGACAGGGCGCGCCGCTCGAACTGCATGCCAGCGCGAGCCAGCAGGGCTTCGGCGGTTCGCTCCGCCTTGCGTACCGCGTCGAGACCGACGATGGAGATCATCGCCGTCGCGCGATGGCCGTCCTGATAGGTGGCCGATACCTTGTAGCGGTCGGTCGGCGCACCGCCGGTCGCGCCGCTGACCGCGACCCGGTCCGGTCCCTCCCGGCTCAGCCGAACGTGGGAAAAATCGGCCGACACGTCGGGCAGGAGATAGGCCGTCGGATCGCCGATCTCGTAAAGCACCTGCTCGGCGACGGTCGCAGGGGTCACCAGACCACCGGTCCCGGGCGGTTTCGTGATCGTGAAGCGCCCGTCGGCCCGGCACTCCGCGATGGGATAGCCGATGTTGTGCCAGTCCGGCACGTCCTCCCAATCGGTGAAGACGCCACCGGTCACCTGGGGTCCGCACTCGAGCAGGTGGCCGACCAGGCTGCCCGTGCTGAGAAGGTCGAAACTCTCGTCGCTCCAGCCGAACTCATGCATCAGGATGCCGAGCGCCAGTGCGCTGTCGACGCACCGGCCGGTGACGACGATGTCGGCGCCGGCATCGAGTGCCGCGCGGATCGGCAATGCACCGAGGTAGGCGTTGGCGGTCAGCAACACGGCCGGCAACGGCTGCCCGGAAATCCATTCGGTGGTGCCGTCGCGACGCAGGGCGTCGATGTTCGGCATCAGGTCGTCGCCCTCGACCACCGCGACGCGAAGCGGAATGCCGACCTCGGCCGCCAGTCGTTCGAGCGCCCGCTTGCAGGCCTGCGGGTTGACGCCGCCGGCGTTGCTGACGATCTTGATGCCGCGTTCGGCCACGGTCGCCAGATGCGGTTTGAGGTACGAGACGAAGTCCGGCGGGTAGCCGGCATCCCGGTCCCTGAGACGGGCCCGGGCCAGCAACGACATCGTCACCTCCGCCAGGTAATCCATCATCAGGTAGTCGACGTCCGTGTCGAGCAGCTGCGACAGGCCCATCGGGCTGTCGCCCCAGGCACCCGAAGCGCCCCCGATACGGACGATGCGATCCGTCCTCACGACGCTTCGTGCCGCGCGATCCAGCGCGGCGATCGTTTCTCGTTGAAGGCGGCCAGCCCTTCGCGCGCATCGCCGGTGCGCGAGAGGATGGCGATCTGCGCCTCCGCGAACGCCAGCGCTTCGGCGAAGCCGAGCGCTTCCATCGCGGCGATGGCGACCTTGCCTCGCTTCAGGGCGACCGGTGACGCGGCGCCCAGGCGCTGGACGAGTGCTTCGATGCGCTCGTCCAGTCGGTCGTAAGAAACTACCTCGTTGACCAGGCCGATTTCGTGCGCGCGTGCCGCCGAGATCAATTCGCCCGTCAGGCAGAGCTCGTTGACATGGCGGGCACTGACGAAGCGACGCAGGTACACCAGCACCTGCAACGGGAAGACACCGACCTTGACTTCGGGAAGCCCGAAACGCGCCTGGTCCGACGCGATCGCGAGGTCGCAGAGCGACATCAAGCCCATGCCACCCGCCACGCACGCGCCGTTGATGCGGGCGACCATCGGAATGCCGAGCTCGCGAACCCGTCGTGCGAGTCGGCCGAAGTCGGTGGTCGGCTCGTCGAGTCCTTCCGGTGAGAAGACGTCCGTTCCCTTGCTCAGGTCAGCGCCGGCGCAGAAAGCCTTGTCACCGACACCGGTCAGGATCACCGCACGCAACGTCGCGTCGTCCACCGCAGCGTCGATTGCGCCGTGGATGCCGGCGATGACGTGCGGGTTGATCGCGTTTCGCCTCTCGGCACGGTTGATCGTGACCCACAGCGCTTGTCCCCGGCGCTCGACGAGGACGACCGACGAGGCGGCTTCGATGGTCATGGCGATTCCTCAATAGGACTTGGGCAGGCCGAGTTCGCGTTCGGCGATGAAATTGAGGATCATCTCGCGCGATACCGGTGCCAGTTGGGTCGCCACCATCTCGCGAAAATATCGTTCGACGTGGTACTCGGTTGCGTAACCCATGCCGCCATGCGTGCGGACGGCTCGGTCGCAGGCATGAAAGCCGGCGTCGGCGGCCAGGTACTTCGCTGCGTTGGCCTGGGCTCCGCACGGCTTGCCGGCGTCGTAGAGCTGCGCGGCATGCAGGGTCATCAGTTCGGCGGCGTACAGCTCCGACCAGCACTCGGCCAGCGGATGCTGGATCGACTGGTTCTTGCCGATCGGTCGCCCGAAGACCACCCGCTCGCTGGCGTAGGTGGCAGCCTTCGCGAGAGCCCGTCGCCCCATCCCCAGCACTTCGGCAGCGTTCAGGATGCGCTCGGGATTGAGACTGTCGAGGATGTAGCGGAAGCCCTTGCCCTCGTCGCCGATGCGGTCTTCGATCGGGACCACCAGTCCGTCGTAGAAGGTCTGGTTGGAGTTGACCGCGTGACGTCCCATCTTCGGAATCTCGGTGATCGAGACCGTCGCGGGATCCATGTCGGCGAAGAACAACGTCAGCCCATCCGTGGGTTTCGCACAGTCCTCGATCGCCGTCGTTCGTGCCAGCAAGACGACCTTGTCGGCCTGCTGCGCGGTGCTGGTCCAGATCTTCTGCCCGTCGACGACGTAGTGATCGCCGCGCAGCACCGCACGGGTCTTGATCTTCGTGGTGTCGAGACCCGCGTCGGGCTCCGTGACCCCGAAGCACGCCCTGATCTCGCCGCTGATCACCTTCGGGAGCCACGCCTTCTTCTGCGCATCGCTGCCGTGCTTGACGATCGAGTGCAGGCCGAAGATGTTGATGTGGATGGTCGAGCAGGCGGCGAAGAACCCCGCCGAATTGCCGACCGCTTGCATCATGATCGCGGCTTCGGTGACGCCGAGGCCGGCACCGCCGTACTCCTCCGGCATCGCGATGCCGAGCCAACCGCCTTCCGCGATCGCCGCCGAAAACTCGAATGGAAACCGGTGCGTCCGGTCCAGTTCACTCCAGTAGGCGTCGTCGAAGCGATCGCAGATGGCTTCGATCGCTTCGCGAAGCGCGACCCGTTCATCGGTATCGGCAAGGGCACTGAATTGCACGGTGGTCTTCCAAAAGAGCGCTGAGGAATCGCTGGCGCGTTAACTTCGCTTGAACGAAATATTTATCGGTATAGCGAAATCATAGGCGTCCGCAGCGCCGTGGTCAACCGACGAAGCGACCTGCTGCCGGTCCGATCGAGGAGCGGTCAAGAGCACTTCGACAGTCGCGAGGACGTGCGCCACCGCCGCCAGCGCGCCAGCGGTCATGCGGTCATGCGGTCACGCCGTGTCGGTCAGCGCGCGTCGAGCGCGTGGCAGGTCGAGACGACGCGATCCGCGGTCTTCCGCAGCTTCGGACGCATGCGGTCCGCCGGCCCCGCGACCGTGATCATGTGCGCCGTGTCGCTCCAGCGAAAGACTCCGGACACCGTGACGACGCCGGGTCGGCTTTCTTCGTCGTTGACGAACCAGCCTCGCCGGCGCGACGCTTCGATGTCCGCTGCAAGACGGGTGCGCGAGACGATGGTCTTGGACGTGAAGCGCTTCAAGGCCATGTCTCGCAGCACGTTCGCCAGTGCCTCGGCCTGCAACGTGCCGAGCAGCGCCTTGCCGACGGAAGTGGCGTGCAGGCTCGCAATCTCGCTGCCGGCGGCGACGGAGTAGCGCACCGGATCCTCCGGTTCGACGACCAGCAGGTAGATCGCCCGCAGGCCGGTCGCCTTCGACAGCGTCACCGTTTCGCCGAGCTCGGCGCTGACCTGTTCGAGCGAAGGGCGCGTTCGTTCGGTGACCGAATCGTTCGCAACGATGATCTTCGCGAGATCGAGCCACCGCCGGGTCGGATAGAAGCCGGCCCGCGGAGCGATCTCGTAGACGTAGCCCCGCGCCTCCAGCGCCCGGATGACGTCGTGACAACTCGACGTCGGAATCTCGAGCAGACGGGTGAGATCGGTCAGCGAGAGCGGCCTCCTCTCACGGGCGAAGAGCTCGAGAAAATCCAGTGTTCGATCGACGATCTTCGACATGCTTTCCTCCGGCTCGACCCGACGGTCCTGCCGCTGACTTCGAGCGCGCGATTATCCCAGGCCGTGGAATGGACGCCACGAAGGTCGGGTTTTCGCGCATGGAACCCGATGCGCAACGAAGTACTATGTCGCTTGAGCGAAGACAATTACGCCAATGCGAAATAGTTGTGTCTTGTTCCCGTTCGCGGCAGTATCTGCCGCCCCTACACGACGACTTCGTTCGCCTGCTCACCGACTTTCATGAACGGACCTCTCAGCGGAATCAAAGTCGTCGACCTGACCACCGTCATCATGGGTCCGTCGGCCACGCAGATGCTGGGTGACCTCGGGGCCGACGTCATCAAGGTCGAGTCGCTCGACGGCGATTCGATGCGTCGTGTCGGTCCGATGCGCAGCGCGGGAATGGGACCGCTGTTCCTGCAGGCGAATCGAAACAAGCGCAGCGTCGTCCTGGATCTGAAGCATCCGGACGACCTCGCCACGTTGCACGGTCTGATCGGCGAAGCCGATGTATTCGTCTCGAATATCCGGCCGCTCGCTCTCGAGCGTCTGGATCTCGGTTATGCGCGAGTGGCCACCGTCAATCCATCGATCGTCTACTGCGCCATGGTGGGTTACGGAGAGGGCGGGCCCTATGCCGGCGCCGCCGTCTACGACGACCTGATGCAGGCGGCGTCCGGCGTGGCGGGCATGTTCGAACGGGTGGACGGCAAGCCGCGCTACGCACCGATCAACATCTGCGACCGGGTGGTCGGGCTATACGCCGCCATCGCGATCCAGGCAGCGCTGCTGCACCGACAGTCGAGCGGGGAAGGGCAGGAGATCGAGGTGCCGATGTTCGAGACCATGAGCCAGTTCGTCCTGGCCGATCACATGGGTGGGCGCATCTTCGTGCCGCCGCTGGGCGAGTCCGGCTACCTGCGGCTGCTGTCGCGTTCCCGCGGCCCGTATGCGACCCGGGACGGCTACCTCTCGGTGGTGGTCTACACCGATCCGCATTGGCGAAAGTTCGGCTCGATGATCGGGAGGCCGTCGCTGATCGACGAGGACGAACGGCTGCGAGACCTCCAGGTCCGGACCGTGCATTCCGAGGTGGCGGGCGAGTTGCTCGCGCTGGAACTGGCGAAGCGCACGACCGAGGAGTGGCTGCGAGCGTTCGCGGATGCCGACATACCGGCGTGCCGCGTCAATTCGGTCGACGACCTCTTCGACGATCCGCACTTGCGGGCGGTCGGTTTCTTCCATGAAGTGGAGCATCCCACCGAAGGACGTCTGCTGACGACGCGCCCCCCGATTCACTTTTCAAAAACGCCGTGCGTCGTGGATCTCCTCGCGCCACGACTCGGACAGGACGAGCCTTCGTTCGAGCGCGGCGGCACGGTCGACTCGCTCGCTGCGGAATGACGCGCATGTCCGGCCCGGTCGTCGATCCGCGTTCCGGCTCACAGTGTAGGCATCCCAGGGGACATCATCGTCCGGACGAGCCGGCTCGTCGGCTCCGCGCCATCCGACTGCGCCTCGATGCCGTGGGATCGGCCGACGTCGGTGCGAAAGGCGGCTGAGCCGATGGAGACGATCCCGGGCCGCGATCTGATTGGCGCCTTGCTCATCACCCTGTTGGGGTCGGTCGTGGTCTGGTTCGGCGTGGACTACCGCATGGGGACGCTGACCCGCATGGGGGCGGGCTACGTACCAGTGGTGGTCGGCAGCCTGATGATCTTGATCGGTTTCCTCATCGGCGTGACGGCGTATGCGGCACGCGGTGCTCGTGCGCGCTCGGGCCTCGGCGCCGTATTGCCGACGCCGCCCAAGCACGGAGAATGGGCCGGCCCGCAGTGGCGGGGCTGGGCCTGCATCCTGGGCGGCGTCGCGGCATTCGTGATCCTCGGGCGTTACGGCGGCTTGGTCCCGGCCACGTTCTTCGCGGTGTTCATCTCCGCGCTGGGCGATCGCCAAAACGGCTTGCGCGATTGCCTGCTGCTGGCGACGGGCATCACGATCGCCGGGGTCCTGATCTTCAGCTGGGGTTTGAAGCTGGTCTTTCCGTTGTTCGCCTGGGTCTGAGGAGACGTCATGCATCAGAGCCTGCTCGACCTGTACTACGGTTTCAGCGTCGCGTTGCAGCCCGAGCATCTGATGTGGTCGGTGATCGGCGTGCTGATCGGCAACCTGATCGGCGTGCTGCCCGGCATGGGCGCGTTGACGACCATCTCGATGCTGTTGCCGCTGACCTACGTGATCGCCCCGGTACCGGCGATCCTCATGCTGGCAGGCATCTTCTACGGATCGCAGTACGGCGGCGCGATCGGGGCCATCCTGCTCAACCTTCCGAGCCATCCGCCGCACGCGGTGACCTGCCTGGACGGTTATCCGATGACCCTGCAAGGTCGTGGCGGTGCGGCATTGGGCGTGACGATGATGGCGTCGTTCTTCGCGGCGTCGTTCGGCATCCTCGTGATGATCTTCCTGTCGCCGGTGCTGGTACAGGTCGCCTTCAAGTTCGGGCCGACCGAAATCTGTTCGATCATGCTGCTCGGCTTGCTCGCGGGCGCGACCATGTCCCGCGGATCGCCGCTCAAAGGCATTGCGATGACCCTTTTCGGCATCCTCTGCGGCGTCGTCGGCACCGATGTGACGACCGGCGACTTCCGCTACACGATGAACATGATGGAGCTCTCGGACGGCGTGGAGTTGGGGGCCTTGTGCATGGGGTTGTACGGCATCGCCGACTTCCTGATGAACATCAACCACGTCGGCGAGAAGCCGCCGATGGCACGTGTCCGGATGCGGGACATGCGTCCGACTCGCGAGGAATTGAAGCGCTCGTTCATGCCCATGTTGCGCGGCACGGCGATCGGCACGCTGTTCGGCGCGATGCCGGGAACGGGACCGACCATCACCACCTTCATCGCCTACGCATTCGAACGGAAGATATCGAAGACCCCGGAGCGTTTCGGCAAGGGCGCGATCGAGGGGGTGGCGTCGCCCGAAGCCGCTTCGCATTCGAAAACACAGGTCGATTTCATTCCCACCATGTCGCTGGGCATTCCCGGCGACGCCGTCATGGCGTTGTTGCTCGGGGCCTTGATCATCAAGGGCATTCAGCCCGGTCCCCAGCTGATCACCGATCATCCCGATATCTTCTGGGGTCTGATCGCCAGTTTCTGGATCGGCAACGTGCTGCTGGTGCTGTTCAACGTGCCGATGATCGGCGTGTGGGTCAAGATGCTGCAGGTGCCGTACCGCCTGCTCTACCCGGCTGCGATCTTCTTCATCTGCATCGGCGTCTACAGCACGAAGAACAGCCTCTTCGACGTGGCCGAGGTCGCGGCCTTCGGCATCGCCGGCGCCGTGTTGCTGGCGCTGGAGTTCCCGGTTTCGCCGATCGTCCTCGGGTTCGTTCTCGGTCCGATGCTCGAGGAGAATTTCAGGCGCTCGTTGCTCATCTCGCACGGGAGTCTGGCCGTCTTCGTGCAGAGGCCCATCAGCGCCTGCTTCATCGCGCTCTCGATGCTTCTCATCTTGTTCCAGGTGTTCGCGTGGCTGCGCAACGTCTCGATCATTCCGGCGCTACGGAAGAAACCTGCACTGTTGGTGGACGGTTGAAAGATCTCGTCGTGCAAGCGTTTCGTTTCAGACGCGTGCAGTCGGTGCGATACGTTTGACGACCATTCGTCCGGCAGCGGTATCGTGCCGTAGGTCACGTCACTCATGAGGACCCCATCGGGATCACCTGCCGACGTAGAAACGGTCCGCGACAACGCCGCGAACTGCATGACGTAGTCGTCGGTCGCCCTGTGCGGCACACGCCCGGCACACGACCGGCGAACGCCCGGCACACGCCCGGCGAACGCGTCGGCGAGGCGCCGGGCGCGTTTCGCGTGATACGACGAAACGCGGCCGCTACGGCGCGGTCGGATGTGCCGTGATGAAGTCCAGCAACCCCTTGAAGCGCGGGGCGCTCGCAGCGTCCTCGGTGACGTACTCGAGCGTGCCCCAGAAGCCCCACTTGGACCACCTGCCGACGTCGGTGAACTGGTTCATCGTGTCACCGCCGGCGGCCGCCCACTGGCCGTAGTACTCGGTGACGATGTCGTGCATCCGCGGGCTGCGGTTCGCGGTCGTGAAGAGCGTCGTCATCGCATCCTGCTGGTCCGTCGGAAACTGGTAGGTCGTGTCGCCCGGGCCGCTCTCGTACGCCTTCAGCTTGAGGCGGTAGCGGGCGGCGAGCGTGGCGTTTCGCGTCATCCAGCTCTTCACGTCGCCGCGGATGTTGGCGAGCATCTGGTCGATCAGTTGATCGCTGGTCGACGAGATGGTCGCGGACGTCGTCGTGAAGTAGGGGGCGATCGCCATCACGTCCGCGTTCGCGGCCGTGTCCTGGTAGGCCAGCATCGCCGTCAGGAAGTTGTCCCATGCCGCCTGTCCGGCGAGCACGCGGACGATGCGACCCTGGTCGGTCGGGCCGTAGACGTTCTGGATCAGCTTGAAGATCTGCACCGAACGTGTCGCGTAGAAGATCGCGGGCTGACCGTACGGCGATGCGAGCCCGAGCGCCTGCGACTGCGCGTTGGCCCACGTGGCTTGCGGGAAGCCGGTGTTCCATACCTCGTTCGAGTACTCGATGTGCGGATGGAGGCCGGGGTCGAGGCGGTCGTGCAACAACGTCGCGAAGCGGATGACGTAGTCGTCGGTCGCCATGTGCGGCACGCAGAACCACGGGTCCACGTGCAACGTGTTGGCCAGGTCGATCATGACCTCGAGCGGGACCCCCTTGCCGGCGTACGTCAGGTCGGCGACGTGCGCCCGGTCGGCCCAGTTCACGACCGGCGACGCGTTCGTCGCGCCCCAGTCCATGTAGCGCACCAGCGAGAACGGGGCGAGCTTGTCCAGGAACGCCGGCGTGAACGGCTGCGTCGTGTAGGTCGATTCGCTGCCGGGCCACAGGAAGCGGACGTTGTGGATGGGGTTGGTCGGGCTCGTCGAGTCGATGCCGACCCACAGCTGCCCGCTCGTGTCGGTGACGTCGATGACGAGCCGATGCGGCTGGTTCGACACGATCGTGGCGTTGGTCAGCGGGATGCCCACGGTGCCGTCGCCGTCCCACAGGATCACGTAGCGTCCCGGCACGAAACCGCCGGTCCAGGCGACGGCGTTGAGCGCGTGCTGGCCCGGCTTCAGCGACGCCGGATACCCATCGGCGGTCATCGACGGGAAGGCCCCGCCCCACGTTCCGTTGTCCTCGCCCGAGACCCAGCCCATGCCGCTCTTGACCATGTCGACGAACGGAAACTCGGTCGAGTAGTAGGCGATGCCGCTCAGGTTCATGCCGTTGTACTTCGAGCGCGTCGGGATGGCCACCGGCCCGCGGACCGACAGGACCGTCGAGGCGGATAGCGGACCGGAGGCGGCGGTCACGTTCGTGAAGCCGACATGGAGGGGCGTCACCCGGCCGCTCGCGTCGACTGTCGCGAGCGTCGGGTCGGCGACGCTCCATGCGATGGGCCGGTCGGGGATCACGTTGCCTTGGGTGTCGAGCACCTGCGCGCTGAGCTGGGTGGTCGCGCCGAGCGCGGCGATCGGCGCTTGCGCGAGCCGGATCGTCGTGGCGATGGCGACCGGCGGCGGGACCGGCGCGGGAACGGGTGCGGGTGCGGGTGCGGGTGCGGGTACGGGTACGGGTACGGGTACGGGTACGGGCGCTGGTACGGGCGCTGGTACGGGCGCCGGCGCTGGAACGGGCGTCGGCGTCGGAACAGGTGCAGGCGTCGGAGCAGGTGCAGGCGTCGGAGCAGGTGCAGGCGTCGGAGCAGGTGCAGGCGTCGGCGCGGGAACGGGCGATGGCGCTGGAACGGGGCTCGGGATCGGAGTGGGCGTCGGCGTCGGCGACGGACTCGGCGTCGGTACCGGACTCGGCACCGGCACCGGCGATGGACTCGGCGTGGGGACC
>CAHJXF010000030.1 GCA_903644065.1 Betaproteobacteria bacterium | reverse complement strand
GACCGTGGCGGCGCACGGCGCGCGCGAGGCGCTGGTCTGCGACGCCGAGCGGCTCGACTACGCGTCGCTCGACGTTCGCGTCGAGCGCTGTGCGCGCGGCCTCGCGGCCCTCGGCGTGCGACCGGGCGATCGGGTCGCGCTGTTCGCCGGCAATCATCTCGACTGCATCGTCGCGCTGCTGGCGATCGTTCGCAGCGGCGGCCTCTGCGTGCCGATCGGCATCCGCCAGTCGAAGACCGAACTCGCCTACATCCTTCGTCAGTCCGGGTCGCGCGTGCTGATCTTCGATGCGGCGTCGACTTCGCGCGTGCCCGAGGCCGTCGACATGCCGTCGGTCGAGCACCTGATCGTGTGCGACGGCGTCGCGGATCGCGACGCGCTGTCGTTCGAGCGACTCGCGGAGCGAGGCGACGACCGCGCGCTGCCGGTGCCGGCCGAGGACGACACGGCCTTCCTGATGTACACGTCGGGCACGACCGGCTTCCCTAAGGGCGCGATGCTCAGCCACATCGGCTTCTGGCACACGCTGCGCCACTACCAGCTCGCGTTCGGCTATCGATTCGGCGACCGCGGCCTGCTGGCGATCCCCGCTTCGCACATCAGCGGCCTGCTGGCGTGCGTCTATGCGATGTTCAGCGTCGGCGGCTGCGTGGTCGTAGAGCGCGAGTTCAACGCGCGCCGGACGCTCGAGCTGATCGAACGCGAGCGGATCACCGCGACGATCTTCGTGCCGTCGATCTACAACCTGCTGCTGCGCTGTGCGGACTTCGAGCGCTTCGACCTGTCGTCGCACTGGCGCATCGGCCACTTCGGCGGTGCCCCCATGCCCGAGGCGACGGTGGCCGCGTTGGCCGCGCGGCTGCCCAGCCTCGAGCTGCTCAACGGCTACGGCGCCACCGAGACGTCGTCGGCCGCGACGCTGATGCCGGTCGGCGAAGGGCCGGCGCATGCCGACAGCATCGGCAAGCCGGTGCCGCTGGCGACCGTCCGCATCATGGACGGCGACGGTCGCGAGGTGGCGACGGGCGAGAGCGGCGAACTGTGGATCAGCGGTCCCGGCGTGATCCGCGGCTACTGGAACGATCCCGAAGCCGACGCGCGCTCGTTCGTCGACGGCGCGTGGCGCTCGGGCGACATCGGCTGCGTCGACTCCGACGGCTACGTCCGGCTGCTGGACCGCATCAAGGACATGATCAATCGCGCCGGCTACAAGATCTACAGCGTCGAGGTCGAGAACGCGCTGAACGCGCATCCGGCGGTGATCGAATGCGCGGTCGTGCCGCACGCCGACCCGGTGCTCGGCGAACGGGTGCACGCGTTCGTCTCGGTACGCGACGGCGACGCGGGCGAGCCGGACGCACTGGTCGACGCATTGCGTCGCCATTGCGCCGAGCGGCTGGCCGACTACAAGGTGCCGGACTTCATCACGATCGAGACCGGACCGCTGACGCGCAACGCCAACGGCAAGCTGCAGAAGTCGGTGTACCGCGAACGCGTCGGCGGGGGCTGACGGATCGCAGGACCCGCCGCGGTGGTCTGTCGTCGCAGTGCTCGCGCGGCTCAGGCCTTCAGTTCGTCCGGCTTCTTCGGCTCCTCGTCCGCATCGACGATGGCGTGGACGATCATCGGTCCCGGCGCACGCAGCGCGGTCGCGATGGCCGGCCCGAGCTCGGGCGGCGTCGCGCAGCGCACGCCGTTCGCACCGCAGGCCTTCGCATAGGCCACGAAGTCGATCGGCGACAGGTCGCAGCCGAACACGCCGTAGCCCGCCTCCCGCTGCTCGAAGGTGACCTGCGCGAGCTTCCGGTTGTCGAGGATCACGATCCTGATCGGCAGCCGGTGCTGGACCGCGGTCGTCAGCTCCGCCATCAGCATCGCGAAGCCGCCGTCGCCGACGATCGCCACGACCTGTCGTTGCGGATACACGAGTTGTGCCGCGATCGCGTAGGGCAGGCCGGGCGCCATCGTGTCGAGGATGCCGGGGCTGACCAGGCGCATGTCGGCGCGCAGGCGCAGGTGGCGCGCGGCGAAATGCGTGTTCGCGCCGCAGTCGAACGTGACGACGGCGTCGTCCGCGAGCCGGTCGCTGACGGCCCGGATCACGGCCTGCGGCCGGAGCGGCGACCGGTCGCCGGCCTCGACCCGCTCGAGCAACGCGTTCCAGTCGCGCATGCGCTCTTGCGCTTCGACGAGAAAGCCGCGATCGCGTTTTCGTCGCAACAGCGGCAGCAGCGCGGCCAGCGTCGACCGCGCATCGCCGGTCAGACCGACCTCGACCGGATAGCGCAGCCCGATGCGATCGGGGTTGACGTCGATCTGCACGCCGCGGGCCTGCCCCGGCTTCGGATAGAAGTCCAGCCACGGCATCGTCGAGCCCACGATCAGCAGCGTGTCGCAGGTGCGCATGATCCAGCTCGACGGCGCGGTGCCGAAGTGGCCGATGCCGCCGGTGGTGTACGGCGAGTCGTCGGCGATGACGGTCCGTCCGAGCAGCGCCTTCGCGACCGGCGCGCCCAGCATCTCGGCGAGCTGCTCGACTTCGCGGCGCGACGAGAGCGCACCCTGACCGACCAGGATCGCCACCCGCTTGCCGGCATCGAGCAGATCGGCCGCGAGCCGCAGCTGGTCGTCCGACGGTGCGCTGCGGTTCGGCAGCCACGACGACGACGTGCGCGCCGCGTGGTTCTCCATCGACGCCCTGTCGGCCGACAGCTTCATGGTCTGCACGTCCTTGGGCACGCCGAGGTGCGCGACGCCGCGATGGCCGAGCGCCGAACGACACGCATGGTTGCCGACCAGCAGCGCATGGCGCGGCCCGGTGACCTGCACGTTGTACAGCGCGACGTCCTCCATCAATTTCGGCGTGTCGAGCGCCTGGATGAAGCGCGTGCCGATCAGGTCGTGGAAGGTCATGCCGGTGATGGCCACCACCGGGGCGCCGTCGAACGACGCGTCGTAGAGGCCGTTCAGCAGGTGCACGGCGCCCGGGCCGGTAGTCCCGACGCAGACGCCCAGCGTGCCGGTCAGCTTGGCATGGCCCGACGCCATCAGCGCCGCGGCTTCCTCGTGGCGCACACCGATGTAGCGGATGCGGTCCTGGCGCTTCCTGATCGCTTCGACGACGCCGGCGATGCCGTCGCCGACCATGCCGTAGACGTGGGTGGCGCCCCACGCGATCAGCGTGTCGATCAGGATGTCGGCGGTGGTCTGCTCGTCGTCCGGTCCGGGCGACGGCTGGGGCGTGACGTTCGCGGCGTCCTCGCTCGCGGCGGCGACGGCGCGGCTGCCGGCGGCGAGCAAGGTCGCGCCAGCCAGCGTCGTGGTGCCGGCGCGCAGGAAGTGGCGCCGGTTCGGATCGATGTCGTCGGATGGCATGGGCCCGTCGCTTCGAGGATCGTTGGCAGGAACCATCGATCAGCAACGGCGATGCCCGCGTCGGCGCTGCGGCCTGTCACGGGGAGCGCCTGCCCGGGGTCGATCCTATTCATCCGATCGACCCGAGCGATCCGGCCGGCCGGCCGTGCGGGACGATCAGCGCCGCCTGGAGCCGGGGCTCGCCAGCCGTGCGCGACTTCGGGGCTCCACGCTGTGCGACCGCGAAGAGCAAGCTCGGTCTTCGTCGTCGCCAGCGCCCTACCTGCGCAAGCGAACTACATCCCCGGGTAGTTCGGCCCGCCGCCGCCTTCGGGCGTGACCCACACGATGTTCTGCGTCGGGTCCTTGATGTCGCAGGTCTTGCAGTGCACGCAGTTCTGCGCGTTGATCTGCAACCGCTCCCCACCTCCGTCGGCCGCGACGTACTCGTAGACCGCCGCCGGACAGTAGCGACTTTCCGGACCCGCGTACTTCGCGAGGTTGATCGCGACCGGCACCGAGTCGTCGCGCAGCGTCAGGTGGCTCGGCTGGTTCTCCGCGTGGTTGGTGTTGGAGACGAACACCGACGACAGTCGATCGAAGGTCAGCTTGCCGTCGGGCTTCGGATAGACGATCGGCGTGAAGTCCGCCGCCGGACGCAGGCACTGGTGGTCGGCGTAGTTGCGATGCAGGGTCCACGGCACGTTGCCGCCGAGCAGCTTCTGCTCGAAGCCCACCATCGCGGTGCCGAGGTACAGGCCCTTCGACATCCATTGCTTGAAGTTCCGCGTCTTGTGCAGCTCCTCGTGCAACCACGACGCCTTGTACGCCGACGGATAGGCGCTCAACTCGTCCTGCTGGCGGCCCGAGGTCACGGCTGCGTACGCCGCGTCGGCGGCCAGCATGCCGCTCTTGATGGCCGTGTGGCTGCCCTTGATGCGCGCCGCGTTCAGGAAGCCCGCATCGCAGCCGATCAGCGCACCGCCGGGGAACACCAGTTTCGGCAGCGACACGGGGCCGCCGGCCGTGATGGCGCGGGCGCCGTACGACAGGCGCTTGCCGCCTTCGAGGAAGGTACGGATCGCCGGATGCGTCTTGTAGCGCTGGAACTCCTCGAACGGCGACAGCCAGGGATTGACGTAGCCCAACCCCACGACGAACCCGATCATGACCTGGTGGTTGTCGAGGTGATAGAGGAACGAGCCGCCGTAGGTCTGCGTGTCGAGCGGCCAACCCGCCGTGTGCATGACCAGGCCGGGCTGGTGCTTCGCGGGATCGATCTCCCACAGCTCCTTGATGCCGATCGCGTAGCTCTGCGGATCGGTGCCCGCGTCGAGTTTGAACCTGTCGATCACCAGCTTGCCGAGGTTGCCGCGCGAGCCTTCGGCGAACAGCACGTACTTGGCGTGCAGCTCCATGCCGAGCTGGAAGTCGCCGGTGGGCTCGCCGTCCTTGCCGATGCCGAGATCGCCGGTCACCACGCCACGCACCGCGCCGCTCCGGTCGTCGTAGAGCACCTGCGCGGCCGGAAAGCCGGGGAAGATCTCGACGCCCAGTGCCTCGGCCTGCTGGCCCATCCAGCGCACGACGTTGGCGAGGCTGATCACGTAGTTGCCGTGATTCTGGAAGATCGCCGGCAGCATCCAGTTCGGGGTACGCGTCGACCCCTTCTCCGACAGGAACAGGAAACGGTCCTCGCTCACCGGCACGTCGAGCGGCGCGCCCTTCGCCTTCCAGTCCGGGATCAGTTCGTCGATGCCGCGCGGGTCCATCACGGCGCCGGACAGGATGTGCGCGCCGACCTCGGAACCCTTCTCGAGGACACAGACGTTGATCTCCTGGCCCTTCTCGGCCGCCACCTGCTTCAGGCGGATGGCGGCGGACAGACCGGCCGGTCCGGCACCGACGACGACCACGTCGTACTCCATCGCTTCGCGCGGTCCGTACTGTTCGACGAGCCGCTGTTCCCGACTTTGATCCATGGATGTTCCTGATAGACTCGATCGCGCTTCGGGTGCCGGCTCGAGCCGGCTGCCAGCTCCGCTCAGGGGCGCCGCGAGGCGTGATTCTCGGTGAGAAAGCCCGGGGCCGCAAATCGACGCGGCACGAAGACGAGGGCGTTGCAGGACCGATCTGGAGTCGATCGTCCCAACCTAAAGAGTCACCGTTCCCATGGGTATCGAAGTCAATCTCGAAGGCAAGATCGCGTTCGTCACGGGCGCGTCGAGCGGCCTCGGCAATCGCTTCGCGCGCGTGCTGTCGAAAGCCGGTGCGACGGTCGTGCTGGCCGCGCGGCGTCTCGATCGCCTGAAGGAACTGCGTGCCGAGATCGAAGCGGAGGGCGGCGAGGCGCACGTGGTGTCGCTCGACGTCACCGATCACGCCAGCATCAAGTCGGCGGTCGCGCAGGCGGAGACCGACGCCGGCCCGGTCGACATCCTGGTCAACAACTCGGGCGTGGCGAATACCCAGCGCTTGGTCGACGTGACGCCGACCGACTACGACTTCGTGATGCGCACCAACACCGAAGGCGCGTTCTTCGTCGCGCAGGAGATCGCGAAGCGGATGATCGCGCGGGCCAAGGTCAACGAGAAGCAGGGCGAGCCCGAGAAGGCGGCGCGCATCATCAACATCGCGTCGGTGGCCGGCCTGCGCGTGCTGCCGCAGATCGGCGTGTACTGCATGAGCAAGGCCGCGGTCGTGCACATGACGCGATCGATGGCCGTCGAGTGGGGCCGCTTCGGCATCAACGTCAACGCGATCTGCCCGGGCTACATCCGCACCGAGATCAACGAGGCGCAGTTCGACAGCGACGTCGGCGAGAAGCTGGTGGCCATGCTGCCGCGCCGTCGCGTCGGCGACCCGGCCGATCTCGACGGCCTGCTGCTGATCCTGGCGGCCGACGAGTCGCGTTTCATCAACGGCTCGATCATCACGGCCGACGACGGGCAGTCGGCGTTCTGAGCGCCGGCCGGGCATGCGCGTCTACCGGAAAGTGATCCCTTTGCGCTGGGGCGACCTCGACGCGATGAACCACCTCAACAACACGCTGTACTT
Source organism: Betaproteobacteria bacterium (assembly GCA_903644065.1). Taxonomy (GTDB): domain Bacteria; phylum Pseudomonadota; class Gammaproteobacteria; order Burkholderiales; family Burkholderiaceae_D; genus CAHJXF01. Next base: position 12,578 of record CAHJXF010000030.1, on the reverse strand, counting down.
CCGGTTGATGGAAGAGGCGCGAATCTGCTGGTTCCACGACAACGACATGATGACGAAGGGCGACGGCGACGGCCCCATCCTCGCGTTCGCGTCCTGCGACTTCCTGAAACCGATGACCTATCCGTGCGATTCGCGGGTCACGCAGACGGTCGTCCGCGTGGGTCGCTCGAGCATGGACCTGGACATGACGATCGAGAACGACGACGCGTCGCCGACCCTGTTCGCCAAAGGCAGGAACGTGCTGGTGTGGATGGACTATCGCACCGGCAAGTCGGCTCCGTGGCCGACCCGGCTGCTGGCGGCGCTGGGCGACGCCGACTGACGCGCACGACCGGACCCGGGACAACGAGACAGAGGACCGCATGAACAAGGTGTATCCCTCGGCAGAAGCCGCGCTGGCCGACATCGTCGCCGACGGACAGGTGTTCGCGGTCGGCGGCTTCGGTTTGTGCGGCATCCCCGAAGCGTTGATCGGCGCTCTGCGCGATTCGGGCGCGAAGAACCTGACTGCGATCTCCAACAACGCGGGCGTCGACGGCTTCGGTCTCGGCCAGCTCCTGACCACGCGTCAGGTGACCAAGATGGTCGCGTCTTACGTCGGCGAGAACAAGGAGTTCGAGCGGCAGTACCTGGCCGGCGAACTCGAGCTCGAGTTCACGCCGCAGGGCACGCTGGCCGAGAAGCTGCGGGCCGGCGGTGCCGGCATCCCCGCGTTCTTCACGAAGACCGGGTACGGCACGCTGGTGGCCGAAGGCAAGGAGACGCGCGAATTCGATGGCGAGCACTACGTGATGGAGAAGGCGCTGGTCGCCGACATCTCGCTCGTCAAGGCGTGGAAGGCGGACCGTTCCGGCAACCTGATCTATCGCCGCACCGCGCGCAACTTCAATCCCAATGTGGCGGCCGCGGGCAAGATCACGGTCGCCGAGGTCGAAGTACTGGTCGAGACCGGCACGCTCGACCCCGACGAAATCCATACGCCCGGCATCTTCGTCCACCGCATCGTCGTCAACGCGACGCCAGAAAAGCGGATCGAGCAGCGGACCACGACCCCGGCGGCGAACGCGACGGCGTCCAGCGCCGGCGGGGGCGACGAAGTGGCGGCGCGGCGCTGAGCGGAATCAAACAACGGAGGTGATATGCCCTGGGACCGTAATCAGATGGCCGCGCGCGCGGCGAAGGAATTGCAGGACGGCTTCTACGTCAATCTCGGCATCGGCCTGCCGACGCTGGTGGCCAATCATGTGCCGGCCGGCATCGAGGTCTGGCTGCAGTCGGAGAACGGCCTGCTCGGCATCGGCCCCTTCCCCACCGAGGATCAGGTCGATCCGGACCTGATCAACGCCGGCAAGCAGACCGTCACCACGATTCCCGGCTCGTCGATCTTCTCGTCTGCCGATTCGTTCGGCATGATCCGCGGCGGCAAGATCAACCTGGCCATCCTCGGCGCCATGCAGGTCAGTCGCCGGGGCGACCTCGCGAACTGGATGATTCCCGGGAAGATGGTCAAGGGCATGGGCGGTGCGATGGATCTCGTGGCCGGCGTGAAGCGCGTGATCGTGCTGATGGAACACACCGCACGAAAGAAGGACGGCGGCGTCGACCTCAAGATCCTGCCCGAGTGCACCCTGCCGCTGACCGGCGTGGGCGTGGTGAACCTGGTGATCACCGATCTGGGCGTGTTCGAGATCGGCACCGAAGGCCTGGCGATGATCGAGATCGCGGACGGCGTCGGCGAGGACGAGGTGTCCGAGAAGACCGGCGTACCGGTGGACTTCACTCGACTGCATTGATTCGTCGACCGGCCTGACGATCGACGAGGGGCAGACGGAGGGCCGGTGCGATGGACCGGCCCTTTCGCTTGGCGGCGCACCGATGAGACGGGGCCGCGCGCCGACTTACTTCATTGCGAACTTGGTGCGGTCCTTGCCTTCGATCCACTTGGGCGCACGCCCGCGGCCGGTCCAGGTTTCACCGGTCTGGGGATTCTGGAATTTCGGCGCCGCCGGCGCACCGGTCTTGCGCTTGCGCTTCGAGGCAATACCGAGATCGGCTGCCTGGATGCCGTAATCGGTCATCATGCCGCGAATTTGCGCGACGACGGTGGCGATTTCCTTTTCACGCGCTTGCTCGGCCTGCTTCTGAAGCTTTTCGATCTGCGACTGCAAATCTTTATAGGTTGCCATTTTCACCTCGAGTGGGTCATTCGTGCGGCCGGATTATACGCACCGATGAAAGAATGACCAATGCGATCGTCCGGTCTTCGATTCGAGGCGGTTTACCGAGTCGAATGACTACACGACAGCGAGTCGTTCCAGCGCATCGGTCAACGTCGCTTCCTTCTTGGCGAAACAGAATCGAATCAGCGTCGACTCGATTGGCCGTTCGTGGAAAGCGGACAGTGGAATCGCGGCGACGCCTTTCTCGCGGGTCAGCCATTGGCAGAATTGCACGTCCGGCAGATCGTCGCGAATCGCCGAGTAGTCGGCGATCTGGAAGTAGGTGCCCGACGACGGCAACGACGTGAATCGCGTGGCGCGCAATCCGTCGCGAAAGAAATCGCGCTTGACTTGATAGAACTCCCCCAGTCGCAAGTAAGGCGCCGGATCGCGGAGGTAATCGGCGATCGCGACCTGCATCGGGGTGTTGACGGTGAAGACGTTGAATTGATGGACCTTGCGGAACTCGGCGCTGAGCGCCGCCGGCGCCGCGGCGTAGCCGATCTTCCAGCCGGTGACGTGGAAGGTCTTGCCGAAGCTCGACACGACGATGCTGCGTTCGGCCAGGGCCGGATAGCGTGAAGCGCTTTCGTGTCGCAGGCCGTCGAAGACCATATGCTCGTAGACCTCGTCGGCCAGCAGATACAGGCCGTGCTCGACGACGATCGACTCCAGCGCCCGAAGGTCGTCGGCCGTCAGCATCGTGCCCGTCGGATTGTTCGGTGAATTGACGACGATCATCCGCGTGCGGTGACCGATCGCTTCGCGCACCTGGTCCCACGGCACGTGGAAAGGGGAATCCGGCGCCGCACCGCGTTGCATGCGAACGAAGACCGGAATGCCGCCGGCCAGGCGAATGGCGGGAACGTAGCTGTCGTAGGCCGGTTCGATGACGATGACTTCATCGCCCGGATGAACCATCGCCAGCATCGTCGTCAATATCGCTTGTGTGGCGCCGGCCGTGACCGTGATCTCGGTTTCGGGATCGTAGCGATGACCATAGAGCGCAGCGATCTTCTCGACGATCGCCAGACGCAATGGCGTCCATCCACCCATTGGTGGATATTGATTGTGTCCGTCCTGCATCGCTCGCGTGACTGCCTGTACCAACGTCGGGTCGCAATCGAAATCCGGAAAGCCTTGACCGAGATTGACGGCGTCGTGGCGCACGGCAAGCGCGGACATGACGCTGAAGATCGTCGTTCCGACGTCCGGCAAACGGCTGTGCATCATGGGATTCGAATCGATGGGAGTAAGCGGGCTACCGCTCGCGACCGGAGACGGCGGTGGCGCTGTCTGCGGCGACGTCGGGAAGGATGCAAAGCCGAATGCGATCTTGCGCTTCGACCGAAGCCATCGAGCGAAGCCGATGAGCGAAGCCGATGAGCGAAGCCGATGATCGATTATATCGAGCACCGTCTAGCGGCCTCCCGCTTCGTTTGCCGTCGACGCGTGCAATCGTTATCGTGCGGCCTCGTCGCGTTTCGCGCTCCACTCGTTCAGGCACTCGTCATGATCCGCATCAGCAGCACGTTCGATTCGGGAGCCATCGAAGTGGTTTCCGCCACGACCGATCGCGACGTCGAGCGCGTCGACCTGCGCATGCGGCGCGACAGCCATCAGGACTTCACGCAGTGGTTCCACTGCCGCCTGCAGGGCGTGCGCGGCCGGACCTGCGCGATCCGCTTCGTCAACGCCGGCGACTGCACCTATCCGGGGGGGTGGACCGACTACGCGTGCGTCGCGTCCTACGATCGCGAGGACTGGTTCCGCCTGCCGACACGCTACGTCGACGGCATCCTCTCGGTCGACTTCGTGGCCGAGCGCGACAGCGTGTACCTGGCGTACTTCGAACCCTATTCGTGGGAACGGCACCTGACGTTCCTCGGCCGCGTGGCGGCTTCGCCGCGCGTGCGCGTGACCGGACTCGGCCTGACGAAGGAAGGGCGGGACATCGACTGCATCGACCTGTCCGACCCGCACGGCGGCGCCCAGCCGAAGCGGCAGGTCTGGGTGATCGCCCGCCAGCATTCGGGGGAAACGATGGCCGAGTGGTTCGTCGAAGGGTTGGTCGAACGCCTCGTCGACGCGAGCGATCCGCTATCACGAGCCGCCCTCGCGCTGGCCGATTTCCACATCGTGCCGAACATGAATCCGGACGGCAGCGTGCGCGGCAACCTGCGCACCAACGCCAGCGGCGCCAACCTCAACCGCGAATGGGTGGCGCCGTCGCCGCAGTCGAGTCCGGAGGTCTACGTCGTGCGCCAGCGCATGGAGCAGACCGGCGTCGACTTCTTCCTCGACGTGCATGGCGACGAGGCGCTGCCCTACGTCTTCGTCGCCGGCAGCGAGATGCTGCCAAACTTCAGCGAGCGGCAGCGAGGCGAGCAGGCTGCCTTCGTCGCCGCGTTCAAGGAGGCGAGCCCGGACTTCCAGGATCGATACGGCTACGCACCGGGCAAGTACACGACCGACGCGCTGAAGCTCGCGTCGAAGTGGGTGGGGCACCGGTTCGGTTGCCTCTCGCTGACCCTCGAGCTGCCGTTCAAGGACAATGCCGATGCGCCGGATGCGCGGGTCGGCTGGAACGGCGCGCGCAGCAAGCGTCTCGGGGAGGCGGCGCTGCATCCGATGCTGCGGCACCTGCGCCGCGACGACGCGCCGGCACGCGCCGCCTAGCTCCGTACGCGGCACGACGAGGTCGCCGCGAGTGTGCGGCCGGTCGCGCTCGTCGATGGCTTCGAGGAAGCGCTCGCACGTCGGCGGGCCGATCGTCGAGGGCGAGCCCGATTCCGTCGATGGACGGCTCGAACAACGGTCTCGCGCATCGCCATGGGCGCCGGCCCGTGCTCCGCGGCGTGCGCCGAGGCGAGCCGCTGGGGCTTCGATGCCTCTTGATGGTTCATGCCCTCGGCCCCGGGCTCGTCCTTGCGGGCCGACTCGTGCCTGTCCTCCCTCCCGTGTCGCCGTGCGCTCCGATCCGCGACATCGGAGCGCTCGCTGCGCTGCCAACGACTGGCACAAGCGTTGCTTAGGTAGGCGCTTGCGCAGTCCGGGTCATCGTCAAGGGATGGGGAAAATGAAGAGATTGTTACTTGGTGTTTACGGCGTCGGGGCCTTGCTCGCGGTTCAGCACAGCCCGGAGGTGTTCGCGCAGGCGAGCGGCAACATGGCCGTGACCGCACCGGGCGAACCGGACGCGCCGCGCGACGTCCTCGAGTCGGTGATCGTCACCGGCACGCGGCAGCAGGGCCTGAAGGCGGTCGACAGCGCAGCACCGATCCAGGTCATCGACGCGGGGACGTTGAAGCGCACCGGGCAGACCGAAGTGATGCAGGCGCTCGCAGCGATCCTGCCGTCGTTCACGGCCGAGGCGACCGGCTTCGACACCGCCAACCTCACGCTCAGCGCGCGGTTGCGGGGCCTGAGCCCCAACGATGCGCTGGTGCTGGTCAACGGCAAGCGCCGCCACACCACCGCCAATCTGCACGTCGACGGCGGCTCGCCGACGTCGGGCGCGGCCACGGCCGACCTGAGCTTCATCCCGCTGTCGCTGGTCGATCACGTCGAGGTGCTGCTGGATGGCGCGGCGGCGCAGTACGGCACCGATGCCATCGCCGGCGTCATCAACATCATCCTCAAGCGCAACGCGTCGGGCGGATCGGCCGAGATCATCGGTGGTGCCTACTACGACGAGGGCGGCCACAGCGGCAGCGGGGCGTTCAACATCGGCCTGAAGCCGATCGACAACTCGTACCTCAACATCAGCCTCGAGCAGAAGTATCACGGGTTCAGCAATCGGGGTGCGATCGACGGCCGCCTGAGCGACCCGTCCGTGTTGAACGATCCCGTCAATCGTCAGGTCGTCAACTTCCCCGACTACCCGAACTCGAACCGCATCTCCGGCGATGCGATGTATCACATCACGCTGGTCGGCTTCAACGCCGGCTACGACCTGTCCGACGAGGTGCAGCTCTACAGCCTCGGGACGGTCGGCCGACGCGAAGCGCAGTCGTTCGAGAACTACCGCTTGCCGAACCGGGCTCCGGCGATCTATCCGCAGGGCTTCAACCCGAAGGAGTCGCTCGAGGAGCACGACTTCGGCCTGACCTTCGGCGCCAAGGGCATGGTGGCCGGCTGGAACTACGACCTGAGCGTCACGCACGGCTCCGACATGGAGCGCATCGGCACGCTCAGTTCCGTGAATGCTTCGCTCAACGGCGCCTATGTGCCGGTCGGTCAGCCTAACCAATACAGCCAGACCAACTTCTACGACGGCAGCTTCCGCACCGCGCAGACCACGTCCAACTTCGACGTGACCCACGACTTCGATCTCGGGCTCGCCGGGCCGCTGACGCTCGCGGCCGGCCTCGAGTACCGGACCGATCGCTACGCGATCTCGCCGGGCGATCCGCAGTCGTACTTCGGCTCCGGCGCGTCGTCGTTCTCCGGCTATTCGGACGCCAATTCCGGGTCGTACAGTCGCAACGACAAGTCGGGCTACGTCGATGTGGCGTTGACGCCGCTCAAGGGCCTGCTCGTCGACATCGCCGGTCGTGTCGAGAAGTACAGCGACTTCGGCACGGCGCGGGTCGGCAAGGGTACGGTGCGCTACGACTTCACGCCCGCGTTCGCGTTGCGCGGCACCTACAGCAACGGTTTCCGGGCACCGACGCTGGCCGAGCAGTTCTACTCGGGCAACAACGTCGGTCCCGACTCGATCTTCCTGCAGCTGCCCCCGAACTCCCAGGCCGCCAAGGCGTTCGGCCTGCCGGACCTGCAGCCGGAGACGTCGCACAACGTCAGCTTCGGCGTCGTCGTCAAGCCGACCGATGCGCTGGTCGTCACGCTCGATGCCTACCAGATCCTGTTGAAGAACCGCATCGTCGCCAGCGGCGCGTTCAACGGCTACCTCGGCGGTGCCGGCGGAGTCCAGAACCAAGCCATCCTGACGGCGCTGTCCGCGTCCGGTATCTCGCCGGCGATCTATACGTATCCGGACGGCTCGGCCGGCGTCAGCTTCTTCACCAACGGCGCCGATACCCGGACCCGCGGCGCCGACCTGGTCGTCAGCTATCTGACGAACCTCGGGCAATACGGCGCCATCGACTGGTCGTTCGGTGGCAACTACACCGACACCGTGCTGCGCCGGGTCGGGCAGGCGCCCGCCATCCTCGGTGGCGGCGACATCCTGGATCCGGTCGCCTCGTCGGTGCTGACCGAAGCGACGCCGCGTTTCCGGCTGAGCCTCGGCGCGTTGTACCGCTACGGACCGTTCGCCGTGTCGTTCCGCGAGACGGTCTACGGCAAGTCGTCGTTCAAGCAGCAGGGCAACGACGGCGTGTACTACGACAATCCGCTGAAGGCCAAGGCATTGACGGACCTGGAAGTGTCGTATCAGCCTTTCAAGCAGTGGACCATCGCGCTCGGTGCGAAGAACCTCTTCAACACCTATCCGACGAAACTCAACCCGGCCCTGATCGCCACTTCCTACAACCCTTCGCAAGGGATCTACAGCAACGGCAACGTGACGCAGTACCCGATCATCTCGCCGTTCGGCATCAATGGCGGTTACTACTACGGGCGTCTGAACTACGCGTTCTGATCGGTCGCTTCGGCAGTACGAACGACATCGGGGGCTTTAGGCCCCCGATGTCTTTGGCGCGTCGACCGGCAGGTCGGCGCTGCATGAATCCGTGCGGCGTCGGTCGCGGTGTCGAGACTTCGGACCCCGCGACGTGCCGTGACCGTCGCTACTTGGCGGCGGCCACGACCTCGATCTCGATCAGCCAGCCGGGGTTGGCCAGGCCGGCGACCTTGACCGTCGAACGAGCCGGCAGCTCGGGATGCTCGGGGCCGCCGAAGAACTTCCGGTAGCTGTCCATGAAGCCGGCGAAATCGATGTTGCCGCCCATCGCCGGATCGCCGACCAGGAAGACGGTCATCTTGACGACGTCCTTCATCTCCAGCTTCATCGACTTCAGGTTGGCTTCGATCTGCTGCAGCGTGCTGAGGGCCTGCGTCCGGGTGTCGCCGTAGGCCGTCGGACTCGCCGGGTTGGCGCTCTTGTCGACGATGGCGGCGCCGCCGCCGCTGACGAAGACGAGCTTGGTCCCGGCCGGGACCTCGACGGCCAGCGCGATCGGGAAATCCGAACCCGGTTGCTTGTAGCGCACGATGTCCGCGGCGCCGGCGTTCGCGCCCGACAGCAGGCCGGCGAGCAACAACGGGGTGAAGGTCGAACGAACGTTCATGCGGCGGACTCCATCGATGAGGGGGTGGTTCACGTGAAAGGGAAACAGCCGGACGACGCGGACTCGCCGCCGTCGCCCGATGCGCGATGCGACGCCGACCGCGGTCAGCGCAGCGCCTTGACGGTCGAGGCGCTGATCGGGTCCTTGTAGTCGTTGCCCATGTGCGTGCGCACGTAGTTGGTCACCGCGGCCACCTGATCGTCGCTGAGGTAGGCCTTGAAGGAGGGCATGCCCTTCAACCCGCGCAGCACGTTGATGGCCGGATAGGCCGAGGCCGCGAGCCGTGGGTTCTTCGCCAGGGCCGGGTAGGCGCCGGCGCCGGTGTTCGCACCCTGTCCATCGGGCATGTGGCATCCCTGGCAAATTGCGCGATACAGACCTTCGCCGTCCTCTTCGGAAAAACGCATGCCGTTCGAGATGCCCGGCTTCGGGCTGTCGGCGGCGCGGATCGGCAGCGGTGCGGCGCAGACCGACAGCAGCGCGACGAGCATCGTCGTGCGCAACACCCGGCTCGACGACGAGGAACGATCGATCATGGTCAGGCCTTCGAAGTGATGCGGGCGTGCAGCCGCTTGATGGCGTCGTGCGACGACTCGACGGCGCCTTCCTGCCAGGCCGGGATGAGCGACGCGTGCTCGCCGGCCAGCACGATGCGGCCGTCGATCTGGCACAGGTTGCGGTAGTGCGTCTTCCGCGCTTCGTCGGACCAGTTGCCGAAGCAGCCGTTGGTCCATGGCACGCGGTGCCAGCCGACCGCGACGCCGTTCTCGAATTCGGTGGCGTACTGCGGATGGATCTGCGCGCCGTAGTCGACGGCCAGCTTGACCCGCTCCTCGGGCGATCGCGCCGTGAACTCGTACGCGTTCGGACCCCAGATGTACGCGCCCAGCAGCACGCCCTTGCCCGGGTGGCCGAACTTGGTCGACGGATAGCCGATCATCGTGATCGGCAGGTCCGTGAACGTGATGCCGCCGTAGATCAGGTCGTCCTGTTCCCACCAGCGGCGCTTGAACTGCAGGCCGACCTTGACGCAGGACTCGTACGGCACCGCGTCGATCGCGCTCTTCATCGTGCTCGACACCTTGACGTCGATCTGGCTCAGGATCGACAGCGGGATGGTGCAGACGCACCAGTCCGCCTTGGCCTGTCGCGATCCGGCCTCGGGGTGATGCGTGTCCACGTAGGTGACGGTGACGCCGCGATCGTTCTGGTCGATCTTCGTGACCTTCGAGCCGAACTGCACGAGGTCGGCGACCTGCGCGTAGACCGCCTTGGCGATCTGGTCCATGCCGCCGACCGGCTGGAAGATCGCCGTCTGGAATTCCTCGTCGTGACCGGCCGTCAGGTAGCGCCAGAAGCCGGACTGGAGGATGTCGTTGAACGAGCCCGGCTGCGACGGGACCGGGGACGGGGCGAGGCCGCCGCCGGGGCTGACCGCGTAGCCGCGACGCATGCTCGACGCGTCGTTGGCGACGTACCGATTCGACTTGTCGAGGGCGCCCCAGCTGCGCATCGCCTCGAGCAGCTTGTCCTGGTCCTCGCCGGTGACGCTGTCGTTGAGCGCGTTCTTCTGGACCGCCTTGCTGAGCAGTTCGGCGATGCCGCCGTTGAAGTCGGCCTGGATGTGGCGAAAGCGCTGCGGCTTGCCCGCATAGGCCTTCGTCGAATGGAAATAGGCGTTGTAGTTGACCTGCATGAACGGCTCGAGCGGCACCCCGAAGCGCTTCGCGTAGTCGATCATCGCGTGGTGGTGGTAGGGAATGCGCCACGGACCGGGGTTGACGTACAAATCCTTGTCGAACTCGACGCGCTGCGTGGCGCCGCCGAGCTCCGTGTACTCGTCACCGCCGCGCAGCGTCCACGAGCGTCCGCCGGGGCGGTCGTTGAATTCGAGCACCTTGACCGTGTAGCCGGCGCGCCGCAGCTCGTAGGCCGCCGACAGTCCGGCCATGCCGGCACCGAGAACGAGGATCGACGTGCCTTTCGGTGCACCCTGCAAGTCCATGGGGCCCGCGTACGACGACTCGGCGGCGAAACCGAGCGCCGTCATCGCGTGGTACATCGCGGTGCCCCCCGCTGCCTTGCCGATCATGGACAGCAGGGCACGGCGACTGATGCCGGGCTGTTTTCCGTTCGTTTCGTTCATGTGGCCTCGTCGTGATGCGTACCCGCGCGGCGGCGCGCGTTCAAAATCTGCTCGTGCGCAAAAGCAAGTTTCGTACCGCGCCCGGACGGACGCGCCGCGATGCGTGTCAGCGGGGCCGCGACCCGGTGAACTGCCAGGCGAACGTGAACTGGTCGACCCGCCCCGGATACGCCAGGCCGCGCTTCAACGCCCACGTCACGACTTCGTGATGCAGCGGAATCACCGGGTTGTCCTTCAACGCCAGTGCGGCGACCGAGCGGGCGGCGTCCTCGCGCTGGCGATCGTCGAACAGCGTGAAGTCGCGATCGAGCCGACGGTCGACCTCGGGATGGCTGGACCGACCGAAGTTCCAGGCCCCGTAGCCCTTGGCCTCGTCGACGGTCGCCAGATGGTTCTTGATCGTGTTGTCGCCCAGCGACGAGCCCCAGCCCACCAGCGACATGGAGTACTCGCCGGCCCGCGCGTGCGGCAGGTAGCTGGTCCACGGCTGCGTCTCGACCCGAGTCGCGATGCCGACCCGGGACAACAGCGCCGCCACCGTCTCGGCGATGCGCGCGTCGTTGACGTAGCGATTGTTCGGCGCATGCAGTGTCAGCTGGAAGCCGTCGGCGTAGCCCGCGTCGGCCAGCAGCTTCTTCGCGCCCGCCGGGTCGTAGGCTTCGACCGGAATCGCCGCGTTGTAGCCGAAGATGCCCGGTGCCACGAGGTTGGACGCGGGGACGGCCAGCCCCTCCATGACGCGCGAGACGATCGCGTCGCGATTGATGGCCTTCGAGATCGCCAGGCGGACCCGTGCGTCCTTGAAGGGGTTCCGGGTCAGCGGCTTGCCAGCCTTGTCGGTCACGTCCGGCGTCACGTCGCGAAACTGGTCCAGGTGCCAGAAGAGCGTACGCCACGACGTCTGACGCACGACCGTGAAGCGCGCATCGGCCGCGATCTTCGCGACGTCGGCGGTGGGAACGTTCTCTATCGCGTCGACGTCGCCGGACAGCAGCGACGCGATGCGCGCGGCGTCGTTGGCGAGCATGCGGAACACGACCTTGTCCCAGACGGGCTTCTGAGTGCCCCACCACGCGTCGTTGCGGGCGAGTTCGACGCGATCGCCGCGCCGGAAGCCCACCAGCCTGAACGGACCCGTGCCGATCGCCGAGCGGCCCGAATCGAAATCGGCACTCGTACCGGCGGCCGTCGTCGCCTTTCGCGACACGATCATGATCGAGTTGAGGTCGTACGGCACGAGGACGTGGGGCGTCGCGGTCCGGATGCGCACCGTTCCCTTGTCGACCGCGGTCGCCTCGACGATCGGTCGCACGAAGCTCGCGAACGAGGCCGGACTGCCCTCGAGCTTCTTCGGTCGCTCGATCGAGAACACCACATCGTCCGCGGTCAGCTCGCTGCCGTCGTGGAAGCGCACGCCGGGCCGCAACTTGAACTCCCAGGTCAGCGGATCGACCGCGCGCCAGCTGGTGGCCAGGCCGGGTACCAGGCGACCGTTGCGATCGGTCAGCGTGAGCGGCTCGAAGACATGCGTCGCGAGCGAGACGTTGGGTCCCGAGTTGTTCCACTGCGGATCCATCGACGTGACGTCGGACGACAAGCCGATCGACAGCGTGTCGGCGAGCGCGGCCGGCAGGTCGCAGACCATCAGTGCGAGCGTCAGTCCGAGGGTCAAGCCGAGCGCGCGAGCGCAGCGCAGTGCGCGACCGGCCGCCGCGAAGCCGCATGCCGCCGCTGGCCCGGCGGCGGAACGGGCGGATCGCCCGCTCACGCCTTCACCGGACCGTCGAGGCGATGGTCGGGCACCTTCAACGCCAGCAGGAACGCGAGCGACGAGATGGCCGCGGCGATCAGGAACAGTCGCCGGAACGCGTGGTCGGCTAGCGCGGCGGCCGGCGCCGGTGATGGCTGCGCCGTGGGGGACGTGGCACCCGCGGGCTCCCCGATGCCGGCCGGCCGGTC
>CAHJXF010000029.1 GCA_903644065.1 Betaproteobacteria bacterium | reverse complement strand
GAGGTCGTGGCGATCGACCTGTCGCCGACGCTGGTGCAACTGGCGCGCGAGCGCCTGCCGCAAGACCTCCGCGGCGGCGCGCAGGGTCGCGTGGACTTCCGTTCCGGCGACATGCTCGACGCGGAACTCGGCGCCTTCGATCACGTGGTGTGCATGGATTCGCTGATCCACTATCGGGCGGACGACATCGTCGCCGCGCTGTCGCGGCTCGCGGAGCGCACGTCGCAGTCGATCGTCTTCACGTTCGCGCCGAGCAACGCGCTGCTGGCCACGATGATCACGGTGGGCCGCCTGTTCCCGCGTCGCGATCGCGCGCCGTTCATCGAGCCGGTCGCCGAAGCGAAGCTGCGCGCCCGCATCGCGGCGACGGCGTCGCTCGCGTCCTGGCAGGTCGGCCGCACCACGCGGGTCGCGAGCGGCTTCTACACGTCGCAGGCCATGGAGCTCGTCGCATCGTGAACGCCGTCGACCGCCGCGACTCGCGGACGCCGCGCCACGGCATCGACCGTCGCGCGGCACGAGCCGTCGCGCGGATCGATCGTTGAATCCCGACGCATGAACCTGCCCGCCGCCCGCCTCTCGCGCCTCTGGACCCGCCTCGGTCCCGAGTTCCTGCCGTTCGCCGACGCGGCGAGCGAGGCGCTGCCGCTGTCGCGGCTGCTGCGGCTGTCGCTGTTCCAGGTGTCGGTCGGCATGGCCACCGTGCTGTTGATCGGCACGCTCAACCGCGTGATGATCGTCGAGATGGGCATGTCGGCCTGGCTGGTGTCGCTGATGGTCGGCGTGCCGCTGGTGTTCGCGCCGTTCCGCGCGCTGATCGGCTTTCGCTCGGACACCCATCGCTCGGTGCTCGGCTGGAAGCGCGTGCCGTATCTCTGGATGGGCACGATGATCCAGTTCGGCGGCCTGGCGATCATGCCGTTCGCGCTGATCCTGATGTCCGGCGACAACCACGGTCCGGCCTGGCTCGGCGACGCCGCCGCCGCGCTGGCTTTCCTGCTGGTCGGTGCCGGCTTGCAGGTGGTGCAGACCGCGGGCCTCGCGCTCGCCACCGATCTCGCGCCGGCCGAGACGCGGCCGCGCGTGGTGGCGCTGATGTACGTCGCGCTATTGGCCGGCATGGTCGCGTGCGGCGTCGTCTTCGGGCTGCTGCTGCGCGAATTCAACGAGCTCAAGCTGATCCAGGTCGTGCAGGGCGCGGCGATGGTGACGATGGCGTTCAACATCTTCGCGCTGTGGAAGCAGGAGCCCCGCGCCCCGTCGAACTTCGCCAAGTCCGCGCCCCGTCCGCCGTTTCGCGCCACGTGGCAGCGCTTCGCGGCGCACGGCCAGGCGCGCCGTTTCCTGGTCGCGGTCGGCATCGGCACCACCGCGTTCAACATGCAGGACATCATCCTCGAGCCGTACGGCGGCGAGATCCTGCATCTCGGCGTCAGCGCCACCACGACGTTGACCGCGCTGATCGCGCTCGGCGCACTGACCGCGTTCGCGTTGTCGGCGCGCCTGCTGACGCGCGGCGCCGACGCCCACCGCATCGCGGCCTACGGCGTGCTGTCCGGCCTCGTCGCGTTCTCGGCCGTGATCTTCGCCGAGCCGCTCGCGTCGGCCAACCTGTTTCGCATCGGCGCCACGCTGATCGGCTTCGGCGGCGGCCTGTTCTCGGTCGGCACGTTGACCGCCGCGATGAACCTCGAGGCCGGCGGGCTGAACGGACTCGCGCTCGGTGCCTGGGGTGCGGTGCAAGCGACCTGCGCCGGCCTCGCCATCGGCTTCGGCGGCGCGGTGCGGGACGCGGTCTCGGTGCTGGCCGAGCGCGGCCTGCTGGGGTCGGCGCTGACCAATCCCGCAACCGGCTACAGCTTCGTCTACCACGTCGAGCTCTATCTGCTGTTCGGCACGCTGATCGCGCTCGGGCCGCTGGTGCGACGCAAGGGCGCGAGCGTGCCGGTGGGCATCGGCGCCTCGTCGCGCGACCGCTCGTCCGCCGACGCGCCGGCCCTCGCGGTCGCCGACACGACCCGCTAACGCTCCCCGTTCGTCACCGAATTCTCAGGAGGTCCGCATGCATGCCACCGGTGCCATCACCCCGTACATCGACGTCGCGCAGCTCGTGCTGTACGCGTTCTGGATCTTCTTCGCCGGACTGATCTTCTACCTGCACCGCGAGAACAAGCGCGAGGGTTATCCGCTCGAAGCCGAAGGCGGCGCGAGCGGCCGTTTCGTCGTGCAGGGCTTTCCGGCGGTACCCACGCCGAAGCAATACATCCTGCGCAGCGGCCAGGTCCTCGAGGCGCCGGCGGGCAATCGCCAGCCGGAGCCGCCGTTCAAGGCGCAGCAGATCGACACCTATCCGGGCTCGCCGATCGTGCCCGCCGGCGATCCGATGCTGGCCGCGGTCGGTCCCGGCTCGTATGCCATGCGGCCCGACGCGCCGGACCTGACGTTCGACGACAAGGCGCGCATCGTGCCGCTGCGCATCGCGCCCACGCTCGGCGTCGACCTCGCGGACACCGACCCGCGCGGCCTGCCGGTGATCGGCACCGACGGTCTGGTCGCAGGCAAGGTCGTCGAGCTGTGGGTCGACCGGGCGGAGCACCTGTTCCGCTATCTCGAAGTCGAGCTGGCCGGGACGAGCGGCGGGCGGACGGTGCTGCTGCCGATGGGCTTCGCGCGCATCAAGAAGCGCCGCGTCCAGGTCGACTCGATCCTGGCGTCGCAGTTCGCCGCGGTTCCGCTGACCCGGTCGCCGGACCAGATCACGATGTTCGAGGAAGAACGCGTGATGGCCTACTACGGCGGCGGCACCCTGTACGCCACGCCGAAGCGCTCGGAGCCCCTGATATGAGAGCCGTCCCCGCGAGAGCCGTCCCCGTGAGCGTCGCCGAACGGCCGCAGGTCGCCACGCACCGCCATACGTCCCACGAGCACGAACACGAGTTCGAGCCCGAGCTCGGACTGCCGGAGCCGCTGCCGCGCGGCGAGCAGGTCCTCTGGCAGGGCGCGCCCGACTGGAAGATGCTGGCCCGCGAGTGTTTCCATGTCCGCAAGCTGTCGGTGTATTTCGCCGTGCTGGTCGCCTGGCGGATCGGCAGCCTCGTGCTGGCCGGCGGCAGCGTGCGCGATGTCGCGATCTCGGGCGGCGTCTGCGTCGGTCTCGCGGCCGCCGCGCTCGGCCTCGCGACGCTGGCGGCCTGGATGTCGGCCAAGACCAGCCTCTACACGATCACCGATCGGCGCATCGTGATGCGGGTGGGTATCGTGCTGAGCGTCACCTTCAACCTGCCGTTCGCCAAGATCGTCGCGGCCGACCTGCGCACCCTGCCGGGCGGACACGGCGACGTCGCGCTGGCGCTCGATGCGGACTCGCGCATCGCCTATCCGCACCTGTGGCCGCACGTGCGCCCGTGGCGCGTCGCCCATCCGCAACCCGACCTGCGTTGCGTGGTCGACGCGGCGGCGGTCGCACGGACGCTCACCGCCGCGTGGCGCTCGGTGCGCGACGAGGCGTCGATGTCGGCGTCGGCAGCGGCTAGCGCTTCGACGAATCGACCGACCGGGCGCCCGGTGTCGAATCTCCACTTGGCACCACGGACCACGCCGAACGATCGTTCGATCGACGCCGCGCAGGCCGCCTGATACCGTTCTCGATCATGCACACCGCTGCCACCTCCCGGCCCTCCACGTCCCTGCGCCTGCCGTTCGCCATGGGTGCCCTCGTCGTCGCATCGATCGCGCTGACGGCCGGCGTGCGCTGGTCGGGCATCCCGATCCACGAGCCCGATGCGCCGGCCCGCTACACGCGGGCGTTGCTGTTCGAGGACCGCCCCGACGGCGGCATCGACGTCGTCGACGCGAAGACCCATGCGCTGGTCGAGACGGTGATGGGTCAGGCGGGCTTCATCCGCGGCACGCTGCGCGGCCTGGCCCGCGAGCGGCGTCGCGACAACATCGGATCGGCGATTCCGTTCGACCTGATCGAACGCACCGACGGCCGACTGACGCTGGTCGACCCGGCCACCTCTCGCCACGTCGATCTCGAATCGTTCGGGCCCACCAACATGAACGATTTCGTTCGTCTGCTCGGCGATCGGCCGCAGCCGGCCGCACCCCGGAGCTGACCATGCCCGACCCGTACGCCCCCGCCCGATCGGCTATCGCGTCCGCCGAGGACGTCAGCCGCCGCGCCCACGCCAACACGCTGCTCAGCCCCAAGTTCTACAGCACCGACTACGCGGCGATGGACCGGCTCGATGTCGGCGCCGTGCGCGCCGAGTGGGACACGATGATGAAGGAGTACGAGGGGGACAACAACATCGACCACTTCCAGCGCACGCCGGAGTTCGCGGCCGAGGCGCTGCGGCTGCCCGACGCGCTGCGCCAGGAATTCCTCGACTTCCTGATCAGTTCGATCACGTCCGAGTTCTCCGGCTGCGTGCTGTACAACGAGATCAGGAAGAACGTCGAGAACCCCGACATCAAGCAGCTGATGACGTACATGACGCGCGACGAATCGCGCCATGCCGGCTTCATCAACCAGTCGTTGAAGGACTTCGGCCTCGGCGTGGACCTGGGCGGCCTGAAGCGCACCAAGGCCTATACCTACTTCAAGCCCAAGTACATTTTCTACGCGACCTACCTGTCCGAGAAGATCGGCTACGCGCGCTACATCACGATCTTCCGCCAGCTCGAACAGCATCCGGACAAGCGCTTCCATCCGATCTTCAAGTGGTTCGAGCGCTGGTGCAACGACGAATTCCGCCACGGCGAGTCGTTCGCGCTGATCATGCGCGCCAACCCCAAGCTGCTGACCGGCCTCAACGTGTGGTGGATCCGCTTCTTCCAGCTCGCGGTGTACGCGACCATGTACGTGCGCGACCACACGCGGCCGCAGTTGCACCAGGCGATGGGGCTCGACCCCGAGACCTACGACTACACGGTGTTTCGCATCACGTCCGAGATCTCGAAGCAGGTGTTCCCGATCACGCCCGACATCGATCACCCGGCCTTCCGCCGCGGGCTGGAGCGGCTGTTCGAGATCAGTACCGCGATGAGCGCGGCGAAGGCGCGGGGCGGACTGCTCGGCGGGTTGCGCCGGGCCGGGCTCGCGGTGGCCGGCGTCGCCACGTTCGCGCGCCTCTACCTGTTGCCGGTGCAGCGCCACGACCTGCCGGCGCAGATCCGCATGGCGCCGGCCTGGTAGCCGTCCGGTCCGTGCACCGCGCGCCGACGCTTCCACCAACGCGTTCGATCCGATGTCGCCGTTCGTGACGCCGCTGCTGTTCACGCTGTTCGTGTGGTGGTTCAGCACGGGTGTCATCCTGTATCTCGACGGCTTGCCGCGCCGCACGTTCAAGTGGACCTTCGCAGGGGCCAGCGTCCTCGGCGCGGCCGGTCTGTGGGGCCTCGCGGCCTCGGCTTCGGAGACCACCGTCGCGTCGGCCTACTGCGGCTTCACCAGCGCGCTGCTGGTCTGGGCGTGGCAGGAAGTCGCTTTCCTGCTGGGGTACGTGACCGGGCCACGTCGCGTCGCCTGCGATGCCGGCGCGACCGGCTGGCGGCGCGCCGCGATCGCCCTCGAGACGATCGTGCATCACGAGGTCGCGCTGCTGTTGCTCGCCATCGCGGTCCTGGCCGTTACCTGGAACCAGCCGAACCAGACCGGCTGGTGGACGTTCGCTGTGCTGTGGGCGATGCGCCAGAGCGCCAAGCTCAACGTGTTCCTGGGCGTGCGCAACCTCGGCGAGAACTTCCTGCCGACGCACCTGCAGTATCTGAAAAGCTACTTCGCGCGAAAGGCGATGAACCCGCTGCTACCGGTCTCGGTCGCCGCGGCGACGGTGATCGCGATACCGATCTGGCAGGCGGCCCGCCTGCCCACGGCGTCCGGTTTCGAACTCGCTTCGTACGCACTCGTGGGGTCGCTTCTCAGCCTTGCCATCCTCGAGCACCTGCTGCTGGTGCTGCCGATGCCGTCGGAAGCGCTGTGGAAGTGGAGCCTGCGGTCGCGAAGCGCGATGCAGGCGGCCCACCCCGCGTCGACGGGCGCGCTCGCGGCTACCGCGGATCTGAAGACCGGCGAACACGCCGGTCTCTGACAACCCGGTCAGCGGACGCCTGCCTGTCGAAGCTTGTCGTACTGGTTAGCATCACATTCCCACCAATCCAGGGCGACACCGGCAATCCGGTCGAGAGCCCCAGACGGAGACACTCGCGATGCGTGCTACGCCCCGGCTTCTCGCCTCGTTGATCGGAACGTTGTGCATGCCCGCTGCCCTGTGGGCGGCTCCAGCCGGAGACCCGGCCTCGAAGCAAGTACCCGCACCGGCCACGCCGGCCGCGACCGGCGATGCGCTGGTGGCCCGTGGCAAGTACCTGGCCGACGTGGCGCACTGCACCGCCTGTCACACCGCCGACAACGGCGAGGCGTTCGCAGGCAGCCGCCCGATGGGCACGCCGTTCGGCACGCTTTACACGTCCAACATCACTTCGGACAAGGAAACCGGCATCGGCAACTGGTCGGAGAAGGATTTCGAAGGCGCGTTGCGCCGCGGCGTCGCGAAGGACGGCAGCTACATCTATCCCGCGATGCCGTACATCCAGTTCACGAAGATCACCGACGACGACATCCACGCGCTCTACACGTACTTCCGCACCGTCAAGCCGGTCAGGCAGGTCACGAAGAAGAACGAGATGAAGTTCCCGTTCAACGTGCGCATCGGCATCGCCGGCTGGCAGGCCATGTACCTGAAGAAGGCGCGTTACGTGCGCGACACGTCGCAGTCGGCCGACTGGAACCGTGGTGCGTACCTCGTGCAGAGCCTCGGCCACTGCGAAGCCTGCCATTCACCGACCAACATCGCGATGGCGCCCAAGAAGGGACAGGCGCTGCAGGGCAACGTCGTGGACCACTGGTTCGCGCCGGATATCAGCGGCGGCCAGTTCTCGAGCATCAAGGACTGGGACCAGCAACAGATCGCGACGCTGCTGAAGACCGGGCACAACGACAAGAACCAGGCCGTGGTCGGCCCGATGCAGGAGACCGTCGACCTCGGCACCAGCAAGATGAGCGACATCGACCTGAACGCGATCGCGGTGTACCTCAAGAACCAGCCGGTGCAGACCGCCGACAAGCCGGGCAAGAAGAACGAGTCACTGACGGTCGCCGAGCGGACCGACGGCAGGAATCTCTATGCCGAGAACTGCGTGACCTGCCACGGCGTCGACGGCAAGGGCGTCGCCGGCATCGCGCCGTCGCTGGTGGGCGCCGCGTCCACCAACGGCAAGGAGCCGGAGACGGCGATCCGCGCGTTGCTGCAAGGCTTCGAGCCGGCCGGCCAGTGGGGCGTCATGCCGTCGTTCGCGGCGGTGTACACGCCCCAGGAGATCGCGGACGTCACCAACTACATCCGGTCCAGCTGGGGCAATGCCGGCACCGGGCGCGTCACCACGTCGTCGGTGACGCG
The DNA here is from genome assembly GCA_903644065.1 of Betaproteobacteria bacterium. Taxonomy (GTDB): domain Bacteria; phylum Pseudomonadota; class Gammaproteobacteria; order Burkholderiales; family Burkholderiaceae_D; genus CAHJXF01. The sequence goes on along the minus strand of CAHJXF010000029.1, from coordinate 11,913 downwards.
ACTCGCGAAGTATTCGGATCTCGCCAACGCCACGGTCGAGTCTGCGCTGGTCTGCCCGAGCGCGCCGGCCGCGGCCCTCGACGCGACCACGCTGACGCAGGTGAAGGCGTTGTCCGAGGAGCCGCAGCAGGAAGCGACGAACACGCTCGTCAAGGGCTACAAGGCGCGGCATCCGAAGATCGCCAACACCGAGATCGTCACCGCGATCTCCGGAGCCTATTGCCGCACCGTCATGGCGGTCAGCAAGGGCACGCTGCTCGACAAGCAGAAGCGCTACGTGGCGTTCACCGGCACGGTGGCGCAGGCGATCACGAACACCCCCACCACGAAGTAGCCCGGGTCGGTCCGGCTAGGCGTCGTCGTTCTTCGCGACGACGTCCGCGCCGCTTCGAGTGGTGAGCCGGTGCGATGCATTCGGGCTTGGCACCGCGGCGCGAGCCGCTGCGCGTGCTGCTGTATTCGTTCGGAGCCGCTCGAGGTCACCGGTCGAGCGCCCGTTCGCCACGACGACACGGGAAGGCAAGGCCACGACCCATTGACTGCGGACGATCGGCCGCTGGTCGCTTCAGACGACGGGCGACCAGGAACACAGCGAATCCGTCGGAGCGCAGCCATGAAGACGCCGATCCGTCGAAGCGCCGTGCGGACGTGACCGTGACCCGTCGAAGTGCGGACGTAATGCGGTCCGTCGAAGCGACGAGCTGCTATGAAAACCGCAGTCCGTCGAAGGTGGGCGGACGCGAACCGCGGCCGGTCGAAACCCCCGGGTCGAAACGAGGACGGCGGTCCGTCGAAGCGACGGACCGCCGTCCTCGCGTGCGCTGTCAGCGGGTCGTGACCGATGCGGACGTCCCGGTCGGCGTCGCCATCGAGACGGTCGTGCCGACCGACGGGCCACCCACCGGCGTCGTCCCGGTGCCCGGCACGGGGGCCGCGACGGGCACCGGCGCTTCCGCGCTCTGGACCGGCGTCGGCTTGCCGGTCAGGCCCGGATAGCCATGCAGGATGTCGGCCCCGTACAGCGGCTTGTAGGCACCCTGGTGGCACGTCGCGCAATTGAGCTTGGGGACGTCGCCGGTCGGCCCGAGACGACGATCCGGGAACACGCCGTTGAGCGAGATCAGGTAGTCGTTGTTGAGCTCGCGGACCATGCGGATGCCGTACCACGCACTGGACCGCTGCGGCGAACTCTGCGGCCACTCGGCGAACGCACGGCTGTTGTGGCAGTACGTGCAATTGACGCCGAGCGACGTCGCCATGTGCATCATCAGGCCGTAGGTCAACTCGGTGTGCTTGATCGACGTGCCGCCGGCGACCGGCAGCGGCGAATTGCCGATCACACGGATCTCCTCGCTGCGTTGCAGGTACGGCGTGAACGGATCGTTGGTCAGCGACGACATGCCCACCTTCGTCGACGGCGCGATCTTGTCGCCGTGATTGCCGAGCGAGCCCTTCGCCCCCGCGTCCGGCGACACCGAATACCAGATGTTGGTCGGCACGTTGTTGCCACGGTGACAGGTGTAGCAGGTCACGCCGTTGTTCTGCACGTGGACCTTCCAGCCGCTGTTGACGCGCTGGGTCATCTGGATCATGCGTCGGGCCACCTGCTTGGTGTACAGCGAGTCGTCCGCGAAATTGGTCGCCACGTGGCAATAGCTGCAGCCCTGCGCCGGCGCGACCCAGCTCGTTATGTCCACCATCAGCCCGGCGAACTGGCCCACGCTCAGGTCGCCCAGCACCTTCACGTTCTGATAGATCTGGCCGGCCTTCGGTCCGTCCGGCGACGCGCTCGGCGTGACCGGCGGCGGCGCGTTCTTGTCGACCTCGGCCCGCAGGTTGGCCGGGTGATACACCTGCTGCATGCCGGTGCCGCGAAAACCGCGTTGCACAGTGACGACCGGCGGCGGCTCGCAGGCGGCGAGGACCAGACCACCGGCCAGCGCGGTGACCACGAGGCGGAACGAACGAGTCTTCATGGACGGACTCCCTGGACCAGCGCGGGATCCGGCGTGTAGGGGAAGACGGTGGGATACATCGGCGCGACATGGTGCTTCACCGCCCAAAGATACCAATTGTCGACCACGGTCCCGGTCAGCAGGATGCCGATCCCGCCGGTCAGCGGACACAGCACGGCGAACCACCAGGCCCACTTGTGGATCGACTCCATCGACGCGTTGAAGCCCATCGTCCAGCGCCAGAACAGGCCGGCGCGCTCCGATGCGGTGCCGCGGAACACGATCTGCTCGATCTCGCGTTCGCCGCCGAAGCGGCTGACGGCGAGGATGGTCCCGCCGTGCATCGCGAACAGCAGCGTGGAGCCGTAGAGGAACACGATCGACAGCATGTGGAACGGGTTGTAGAACAGGTTGCCGTAGCGGATCGAGAACGCCGCCGTCCAGTCGAGGTGCGGAAAGATGCCGAACGGCACGGCCTCCGCGAAGCTGCCCATCAGGACCGGACGGATCAGGCCGAGGACCAGCATCAGCCAGATCGCCGCGGCGAACGCCCACGCCACCTGCGTGCCCATCTCGAGCGCGCGCGCCCGACGGTACATGCGCACCCACCACAGCAGCACGGACGCGGTCATGAAGAAGCCGGCGATGCGCCACCAGCCGCCTTCGTTCAGCGGCGGCACGTGCAGTCCGTACTTGGCCGGCGGCGGCTCGAGCGCGAGCCACGGCAGCTGCCGCACGAACTGCACCGGATCCCAGTTCACCGACGCCCACATGTTGAGGCCGATGATCTCGAAGCAGATGAAGAAGCAGATCAGCGACGCGAGTCCGAACCAGCCGAGGTAGATCGGGCCGAGCTGCGCGTCGCCGAGCTTGCCCAGCAGGTTGCTGTGGCGCGGCTTGACCTCGCGCTCGACGTCGTCGCGGCCGAGGCTGATGCCGGGCTCGGAAGGCGCGGCCACGACGACCGTGGTGAAGAGATTCTGGTATTCGAAAGGCATGACGTCGGCTCCTGTCTTGCGTCAACTCGTCCCGGTCTACTTGCCGTACCGCTTCAGCGCCACACCGGCAGGTTCAGCCACCAGGTCCACCACTCGGGCCAGCCGCGGGTCCAGAACGGTCCGCTGATGACGATGCAGACCGCGCTCCAGAAGCCCGCCGACAGCGCGAGGAACAGGCCGAGCCGATGGATGCCGAGCGTGCCGATCGAGTAGCCGATGGTGTCGCGGAAGAACGTGTTCTCGTGCTCGGCGGTCTTCACCACCTCGCCCTTCTTGGGATTGGTCGCCGACAGGATCAGCGCGCCGTGCAGCGACAGCGCGAAGGTGGTCGCGAAGAAGAAGCTCACCGCCAGCATGTGCGCCGGGTTGTAGTGGAAGTGCAGGTACTGGTAGCCGGTGTTCGACACCCAGTCGAGATGGCTCAGGATGCCGTACGGGAAGGCGTTGCCCCAGCCGCCCATCAACACCGGTCGGATCACCTCGAGCGTCACGTACGCGAAGATCGCCATGCCGAACGCGAACGGCACGTGGTAGCCGATGCCGAGCTTCCGGCAGATCTCCACTTCGCGCAGCATCCACGACACGAACGCCCCGATCGCGCAGATCGTGATCAGCTGCCACAGCCCGCCCTGTAACAGCGGCGCCATGCCGAGCCCGTAGCTCAGGTCCGGCGGCGCGATGTTGATCTGCCAGATGTTCCAGGTGGGCCCCTGCGACGCGCCCCAGACGATCAGCAACGTGCCGATCACCGAGAAGAACACGCTGGTGACGCCGAAGAAGCCGACGAAGAACGGCCCGACCCAGAAGTCGAACAGATCCCCGCCGATCAGCGTGCCGCCGCGGACGCGGTACTTACGTTCGAAACTCAGCATGGCCATGGCCAGACTCCCGGACTGCCGACACTCGATTCGTCAGGCACCGATCGACGTCGAACCGATCGATGCTCCCTCATGCGGGGAATCGGGGCGGACCGTGATCCGCCCCACTTCCGTCTTGCGACGCTACTGCTTGGCCGGTACCGATGCAGGCGTCTGCGCCTGCGCGTTGCCGGTGACCGTCTGGCCGCGATGCGGGCCGTCGAGCCAGTTGAAGCGATCGGTGCTGAGCAGGATGAAATGGATCAGCAGCGCGAGCGCGAACAGGAACGTGAACAACGCGATCAGCGCGCGGCGCGGATCGAACAACAACCAGATTCTCCACATGGGCACAGCTCCTAATTGAGATACGACATGAACGTGTAGACCGACGTCCTGACCCCGCCGATCAGCGACCGCCCTTCGGCTCCCGGCAACCAGGAACGCCACGGCAGGGCCACCATCTGCGCGCAGAGCGCGATCGTGAAGAACACGACGAAGCTGACGAAGAAGATGCCGAAGAAGGTCGCCGAATCCTTCGGCACCGTCGTCCGTTCATCGCCGATCAGCTGGTTCGCAAGCTGGTTCATCGCATTCCCCTCACAGGTCTTCGAGAGCGAGTCGTCCCGTTACAACCAGGGCCGCCAGTTCCACACCAGCACGTGCGCCACCACCGCGATCACCGTGAACGCGATGAAGCTGGTCAGGAAAATGCCGTGGAACTCCTTCGCCTCCTGTTCGGTCAGGCCGGACAGCGAGCCCTCTCTATTCGCAAGCATATGAATGACTCCTTGAAAGTGGCCTGTCGGCCGTCACCGCGCATCTCCCGCGCGACCGGGATCGACCGATGCGGCGGACCGTCTCGGCAAATGGGACGTCGCTCGTCGTGGAGCGACCTGATTGGGACGTGAACGTCGTCATGCCGGCTCTCCGGCCCGCAACGCTTCGCGGGCTTCGGCCACGCGCATCGCGGTGACGCGCTCCTCGCCGGCTTTCCGGGCGTCGCGCTCGGCACGATCGCGCAGGCGCTTGGCGGCCGAGATCTGCACCAGCACCGGCTCGCTTTGCACCAGCTCGCCGAGCAGTTCCTGCGCGTCGTCGTCCCACGGGCGATCGGCCTCCATGGCCGCGGACCCGTTCGCCCGGGCCGGCGTCGGTTCGACGCGGTCGAGGTCGGTGCCGAGCGGCAGGATGTGGAACAGCGCGTCGAACAGCGCGTTGCAGAACTCCTGGATCAGGTAGGTCGCGCCGGCGTAGCCCATGAACGGCGTGCCGGTGTGGCGACGGATGATCGCGCCGGGGAACGAGGCCGGGATGTAGGTCGGCTTCATCATGGCCGACGCCGAGCTCTCGGCGAGATACATGCGTTCGTTGTAGCTGCCGAACATCACCAGCGGCGGCTTGTCGCGGCACAGCGCGCGGATGGCCGCGTTGTCGGTCTTCTCGCCGGGCTTGCGCGACACCGCGAAGTTGCACGGCAGCCCCATCTCGTCTTCGAGGAAGTGGCGGATGCCGCGCGCGTACGTGTCGCTGGCCACGACCGCGAAGCTCGCGGTCCCGAAGAAGTCCTGCGTCACCGAGCGCCACAGGTCCCAGATCGGCTTGACCGTCGTGTGCTTCTCGCGCTCGATGAACGGCTCGGGGTCGAGGTGCAGCAACTCGCCCAGCGTGCGCAGGAACTTGGTGGTGCTGTGCAGGCCGATGGGTGCCTGCAGGTACGGGCGCTCCAACGCTTCACAGAGCATCCTGCCGAATTCGCGGTACAGGCAGACGTTGACATCGGCCTCGACGAGGCGCGAGACGTCGGCGAGATGGCTGCCGAGCGGGAACACCATGTTCACTTCGGCGCCGATGCCCTGCACCAGCCGACGGATTTCGGCCAGGTCGCTCGGCATGTTGAACGTGCCGTAGGCAGGCCCGATCAGGTTGACGCGCGGCTTCTCGCCGGCGGGGCGCTCGTCGAACGGTTTGCGGGCCGGCACCTTCCGCATGCCGTACTCGGACCACAGCCAGTACATCGCGCGATTGGCGCATTGCCACTGGTCCTCGTCGATGGTGCGCGGCAGGAAGCGCTGGATGTTGGTGCCCTGCGGCGTCACGCCGCCGCCGATCATCTCGGCGATCGAGCCGGTGACGACCACCGACGGCAGGGCGGGATCGAGCGTGGCGTGGGCGCGGCGCATCGAGCCCTCGGTGCCTTCGCGACCGAGCTGTTCCTCCGCGAGGCCGGTGACGACGATCGGCAACTCGTGCGGCGGCAACGCGTCGGTGTAGTGCAGCACCGAAGTGACCGGCAGGTTCTCGCAGCCGACCGGGCCGTCGATGACGACCTGCAGGCCCTTGATCGCCGTGAAGACGTAGACGGCGCCCCAGTAGCCGCCGGCGCGATCGTGATCGAGGACTAGCACTTGGATGTCATCCCGGCGCAGGCCGGAACCCCACTTCGGGTGATGCAGGCAAGTCGGGGCCCGGCATGCGCCGGGACGACATGAAGCGCGCGCTTCGCACGATCGACGACCTTCATCGGATCATCTCCTCGGCCTTGCGCTTCTTCGCCAGCTTCTCGACCTGATGGCGCGTGAAGGCCTTCCATTCGGGCCGGTCCTCGGGCGTGCCTTCCCAGACGCCCGCCGCGAAGTCCTGGCCGGCGCCGGCGAAGAAGTCGCGCATCGTCTCGAAGCGATGCTTGTTGGCGATCGCCGCGTTGATCACCTGCGCGAGCGAGCCCGCGCCGGCCGGACCCATCAGCGGCCGGGCCGAGATCAGGTTCGTGAAGTACAGCGACGGGATGCACTGCTGCTTGGCCGCCTGCACCACCGGCGTGGTACCGATCGCGAGGTCCGGCTGCCACTCGGCCATCGCGGCCAGGTCCTGCTCGAGCGATGCGCGGTACTGCACGTGCGCACCCCGCGCTTCGAGCCACGCGCAGTCGTCGGCGCTCCACGCGGTGCGCGGGCAGGCGGTACCCACGTAACGCAGGTCGGCGCCGCTCTCCACCAGCAGGCGACCGACCAGCAATTCGGAACCCTCGTAGCCGGACAGCGTGATGCGTCCCTTGATCGGCGTCTTCGCCAGCGCACCGCGGATGGCGGGCAGCATGCGGTTCTTGGCCGCGTCGATGTCCGCCTGCGCGACATTGGCCGCCGTGCCGACCGCCTGCAGCCACGCCTCGGTGCCGTCGTGACCGACCGGCGCGGAGCCGACGATCGGGCGACCGGCCGTCTCGAACTCGCGGATGCTGGCCGTGTAGAACGGATGGATCGCGGCGACGACGGAACCGTCGAGCGCCGCGTAGAGCTCGCGCCATTCGCGGGTCGGCACCACCGGCCCGGCGGCCAGGCCCATCGGCTCGAGCATCATGCCGATGACCACCGGGTCCGCCGGGAACATCTCGCCCAGCAGCGTGACCGTCGGCCTGGCCGAACGTCCGGCCCGCGGTGCCTGCACCGGTCCCTGCTCGGCCTCGCCGCGTGCGTACTTCAGCATCGCGCCGGCCAGCACGTCCTTCGCCTCGGCATGGGTCGGCACGCCGAAGCCCGGCACGTCGATGCCGATGATGCGCACGCCGTTGATCTGCTTCGGCAGGATCTGCAGCGGCACGCCCGACGCGGTCGGCACGCACAGATTGATGATCACGATCGCGTCGTAGTTCGCCGGATCGGCCTGCTGGTGCACGGCCTCGCGGATGTCCTCGAACAGCTTGCCGGTCACCAGCGACTCGGAATTGAACGGCACGTAGCCGACGCTGCGCTTCGCGCCGTAGAAGTGGGACGTGAAGGTGAGGCCGTAGACGCAGCAGGCCGAGCCCGACAGGATGGTCGCCGTGCGGCGCATGCGCAGGCCGACGCGCAGCGAGCCGAACGCGGGGCACATGCTCTGCGGCTGGTCGTGCGGGCCGGCCGGGGGAACGCCATCCCGGTCGCGCGGATAGTCCTCGGCGTACCGGTCGAGCACGGCCGACTTGCCGGCCGACCGGGCGGCGGCCAGCATCGCCTCGCCGCCCGAATGGCAGCCCATGCCGTCGCCCTCGATGGCGGTCGGCACGGCGAGCGGGACGATGGGGATGACGGCGTTCACGATGCGGCGGCTGGCAGGGGCGGTGGCGGGTCGCTCAGACTTCGTCGTAGACGACTTCGAGGGTCGCCTTGACGACTTCCTTCTTGCCGCACATGTCGAACTGCGTCGCCGGCTCGAGCACCACGTCGCGACCGACCGAAGCCGCCGAGAACAGGCCGAGCAACGCGTCCTGCGTCATCGGGCTCGGGCGCATCGGCGTCGACGTGTGCACGTTGGCGGCCAGCTCGGCGAACATCGGGCCCCACTGCGACTCGGGCCGGCCGATGATCTCGTAGCTGGCGCTTTTCCGACGGATGTCCTCGTTCGACGGGATCACCGACAGGACCGGAATGCCGACCTGCTCGGCGAAGGCCTTGGCCTCGCCGGTGCCGTCGTCGCGGTTGATGACCATGCCGGCCACGCCGACATTGCCGCCCAGCTTGCGGAAGTACTCGACCGCCGAGCACACGTTGTTGGCGACGTACAGCGACTGCAGGTCGTTGCTGGCCACGACGATGACCTTCTGGCACATGTCGCGCGCGATCGGCAGGCCGAAGCCGCCGCACACCACGTCGCCCAGGAAGTCGAGCAGCACGTAGTCGAAGCCCCAGTCGTGGAAGCCGAGCTTCTCGAGCAGCTCGAAGCCGTGGATGATCCCGCGCCCGCCGCAGCCGCGGCCGACCTCGGGCCCGCCCAGCTCCATCGCGTAGACGCCGTCGCGCTTGAAGCACACGTCGCCGATCTGCACCGCCTCGCCGGCCAGCTTCTTCTTCGAACTGGTCTCGATGATGGTCGGGCAGGCGCGGCCGCCGAACAGCAGCGACGTGGTGTCGCTCTTCGGGTCGCAGCCGATCAGCAGGACCTTCTTGCCCTGCTGCGCCATCATGTAGCTCAGGTTGGCGAGCGTGAAGCTCTTGCCGATGCCGCCCTTGCCGTAGATCGCGATGATCTGCGTGGTCTTGGCCGCCGGCGAATGCGTCTGGTCGACGACGTCGTCGGGCTCGATGGCGGCTTCGCGGCGCAGCGCCTCCACGAACTTGATCGGCGACGCGGCCAGCGAGGCGGACGTGGACGGCGGGGACAGCACTTCGGCAATGCTCATGCGCACGCCCTCCAGTCGAGAATCATCTTCAGGCACGTCGCGTCGTCGAACGCCACGGGATAGGCCAGCGCCGCGCGCTCCGCGCTCTCGCGATGCGTGATCAGGCCGGCCAGCGACACGCGCCCGGTCTCGACCAGCTCCTTCACCGCGAGAAGATCGGAGCGACGCCACTCGGCCGCGGCGCGGATGGTGGCTTCGCGCATGAAGGCCGGCGCGAAGTCGAACGCCAGGCGGTTCGAATAGAAGCCGGCCAGGACGATTTCGCCGCCCTTCGCGAGCCGCGCGATCAGGCCGTCGAGCAAAGACGCGTCGCCGCTGACGTCGCAGATGGCGCGGTAGTCGCGGCGCGGATCGTCGTCGGGATGCACGACCGCGTAGCCGACGGCTCCCGTCATGCGCACCGGGTTCACGTCCCACACGGTGGGCGGTGCGAAGCCGGCGGCCACCGTCATGCGGGCGATCAGCCGACCCAGCACGCCGTGCCCGACGATCAGCTCGGGCGGCGTGACCGCCCGACGACCGTCGCCCGCGACCGCGTGATAGGCGGTGGCGGCCAGCGCCAGCAGCACGGCCTCCTCGCCGAGCGACGCGTCGACCGTCAACGCCTTTTCGCCGGGGATCACCACGCAGGACGATGCACCACCGAACAGGCCGCGCACCTCGCCGTAGCAGCGGGCGCCCGGCACGAACACGTGGTCCCCGACCCGGTGGCCGCTGGCGTCGCCCGCCTCGCTGACCACGCCGACCGACTCGTAGCCGGGCACCAGCGGATAGCCCATGCCGGGAAACGCCGGCATGCGACCGGTCCACAACAGCTTCTCGGTGCCGGTGCTGATGCCGCTGTGATGCACGTCGACGACGACGTCCGCGGCACCCGCGGCGCACAGCGCCAGAGGCTGGATGCTCAGGCGCTCGGGATGCTCGAAGACGACGGCGTTGCTGTTCATGCGAATGGGACGGGCCGGGAGTGCGGACTCAAGGTGTCATCATATTCTTACGAATTGGCATGTCAACTTGAATTGACGCCGGCCGGCGCGATATCGATGCTGCGTTGCATGAATGCTTGGCGCGGATTGCAGGAGCGCGACGCGCGGACGTCGAAGCGCAAGACCGGTCAGCGACGCGCCTCGATCACGCGGGTCTGCAACGGCATCGCCGTCGGGACCAGGCGAGCACCGCGAAAACCCGCGTCGCGCAGCATCGCGATCAGCCGCGCCGCCGTGCGCGGTCGGCCGCTGCCCATCGCGAGCAGGTACATGCCGAAGTAGGCACCGCCCATCGCTTCGGCGCCGGGCGTGTCGGCCATCGGTTCGGCCAGCACCAGCAGCCCGTCGTCGGACAGCGCGGCGTGGGCGGCGACCAGGATGCGCATCGCCCGGTCGTCGTCGTGGTCGTGGATCACGCGGACCAGCGTGACCACGTCCGCGCCGGCAGGCAACGCATCGCGTGCGAAATCGCCGCCGAAGGTCGACGAACGCTCGGCGAGCCCCGCGGTTTCGAGTGCGAGGCGCGCCCGAACCGCGACGGCCGGCAGGTCGAAGACCATCACCTGCAGATGCGGGTGGCGCAACGCCGCTGCGATCGCGAAGCGTCCTTCGCCGCCACCGACGTCGAGCAGGCGCCGGCGACCGGCCAGCGACACGACGTCGAGCACCTGGTCCGCGACCAGCGGTTGCGACTGCGTCATCAGCGTCGAGTAGGCGGCGACCTGGCGATCGTCGAGCGCGTCGGCCGCGTCGTTGGCCGCGTAGCCCCACACGTCGCCGAGCGAGCTGCGGGTCGACGACGAACGGGCGGGCGACGGGCGACGACGCAACAGCGCGAGCGGATCGGCGAGGTCCGCATACAGGGCCGCGTGATGTTCGACCATCGAGCCGATCGCGCGATTGCCGGCCATCGGCGCACCGAGCGGGCCGAGGCCGTAGCGACCCTGCGCGCGCGTCTCGACGAGTCGCAGCGCGACGGCCGCGGTCATCAGCCGGTCGACCGCGGCGCCGTCGAGGTCCGCCAGCGCCGCGATCTCGCCTTCCGTGCGCGGTCGTTCGAGCAGCAGGTCGAAGAGGCGCAGCTGCACGCAGGCCAGCAGCACCTGCGAATAGGTGAAGCCGGCGACCAGGTCGAACAACTTCGCGGCCCGACGTCGCGCGATCCAGCGCGTCGGCCAGAAGCGCGCGGCACGACGCTGGAACGTCGCGTCGGCGAGCACCCGGTCGCGCCAGGCGAGCAGGCGATCGAAGGCGGACGCATGCGGCCGACGCGGCTCGGCGGTCGGGCGATCGACCGCAGGATCCATCGCGTTCAAATGCGCCGCAGCCAACGGTTCACGGCAGCCCCGCTCGACCCGGACGATCGGGCCCGCATGACGGTCGAGGGAGGAACGACCTTCTTCGCTCTGTCATCCCGGCGTCGGCCGAGACCCGATCGGCTCGTTCGGCGAGCGGGCACGGACTCGGGTCCCGGCCTTCGCCGGGCCGACGAGAGGGACCGGACGGTCGGTTCGCGAGGTACGTGGTTCGCTCTTTCGTCCCGGCGCAGGCCGCGATCCGATCGGCTCGTTCGGCGAGGGGGCACGGACTTGGGCCCCGGCCTCCGCCGGGGTGACAACAGGGACAGGACGGTCGGGGCGCGAGGCACATCGTTCGCTCTGTCGTCCCGGCACAGGCCGCGACCCGAACGGCTCGTTCGATTGGAAGGCACCAATCAAGACCGCGGATCGGCCGCGGACCGGCTCGTGCCGAATGGTCGGAAGTCCAAGTGACGAAAGCGGGAAGCGGACGCTGGACCGACAGGCGGCCGGGATGACGCACTGGCGGACTGCGCAGCACCGCACGAGACACGGGATCGAGCGACGGGGGTGTCGATGCAGCGCTGGTCTGTTCAGGCCGCGACGCGGTCGAGGTCGGTGCACCAGGACGCCGGGACCAGCCGCGTCGCTTCGCTCTTGACCA